>JBAPWR010000420.1:0-10853 GCA_049283775.1 Thiobacillus sp. | reverse complement strand
GCAGGACAGAGAGCAGGCGAAACATAGCGACATCTCCTTTTCTGTTTCAAGCGTCGAATTATAGGTTAGCAGCCTGGCTCGGCACGGCTTGCCTGCTCGCCGTGCTGTGGTATCTTCGGACGCAAACAGGGAGCACTTCAGGTGATCAAAAAACAGTGGCCGGCATTCCTGCTGGCGTTCGTGTTGCCCATCGTCCTGGTCTTCTGGTGGTGGGGCGGCTTCAACCAGGTGGAGATCACGGAAACCGAGGCCGGACCCTACCGTTATGCCTATCTCGACTATGAAGGGCCAATCAGCAACATGCGCAAGACCCAGCGTGGTGTCTACAAGCGTTTTGTCGAGGCTGGCGCCGAGACCGGCGACAGCATCAACCTGATCATGAGTGATCCGCGCGCCAGTGGCGGTAAGGTGCGGGCGCGCGTCGGATATGTCCTCGAAGGCGCGGCCAGCGTGCCCGAAGGCCTGCAGGAAGGCCATGTTCCACGCCGCGCCGTCTATGCTGCGAGCATTCAGGCGGCGATCCTGCTGGCCCCATCCAAGGCCTATCAGGCGCTGCATGACAGGCTGCAGTCGAGCGGACGCGAGATCGTCATGCCGACCGTGGAAATCTACCGCCCGGCCGACAGCGCCGCGCGGATCGGCACCTTCACCCTGGAAATGGATCGCTGATGGCCTTCTTTTCTATCCTCGCCGCCCTTGCAATCGAGCATGTCAGGCCGCTGCACCAGCCGTTGCGGCACTATCAGTTGTATGCCCAGCTGACGCAGTGGCTGGAGCACAAGTTCAATGCTGGTGAATTCAATCATGGCGCCATCGCCTGGGGGCTGGCGGTGCTGCCCCTGCTGCTGGCGATCTGGCTGGTCTATTCGCTGTTGCACGGGATCAGTCCGTTGTTCGGCTGGGCCTTCAACGTCGCGGTGCTGTATTTCACGCTCGGCTTCAAGTATTTCAGCAACGATGCCGAGTCGATCGCCCGGCTGCTGCGTGCCGGCGATGTCGAGGCGGCCCGCTCGCAACTGGCGGCCTGGCGCAATGGCGATGTCGCTTCGCTGTCGGCGGAACAGGTGACCCGCCTGACCATCGAGCAGGTGATCTCCGCCAGCCACCGGCAGATGTTCGGCGTGCTGTTCTGGTTCGTCCTGCTGTCGCCGCTTGGCCCGCTCGGAGCGGTACTGTATCGCTGCGCCTCGATCCTCTCGCGGCGCTGGGCGGACAGCCGGGGGCTGTTCGGCGCCTTCGCGCAACGGGCATTTCACGCCATCAACTGGCTGCCCGTTCGCCTGACTGCGCTGACCTATGCGATCGCCGGCAACTTCGAGGACGCCACTTTCTGCTGGCGCACCCAGGCCCCGTCCTGGCCCGAGCCGGAGGAGGGGGTGGTGATCGCGGCCGGCGCCGGCGCCATGGGGGTGAAGCTCGGGCAATCGCTGAATATCGCCGGCGAACTCGTCGACCGTCCCGAAATCGGCAGCGGGCATGAGGCCGAGATCGACCAGATCGACAGCGCCGTGAGCATGATCTGGCGCGGCCTGGTGATCTGGCTGTTCGTCGGACTGCTGCTGGTGGTCGCCGGCTGGGTCGCCTGAGCTCCAGACTGGACGATGCTCAACGCCCTCTGGGTCGGCTTCATCCTGATCGCGTTCCTGATCGCGCTGTTCAAGCTGCTGGTCCTCGGTGACGCGGACATTTTTGCGGCGCTGGTCAGGTCGCTGTTCGACAGCAGCAAGACCGCGTTCGAGATCGCCCTCGGCCTGACCGGGGTGATGGCGCTGTGGCTGGGCGTGATGAAGATCGGCGAGCGTGCAGGCATGCTGGAACTGCTGACCCGCGGCCTGGCGCCGCTGTTCCGCCGCCTGTTTCCCGAGGTGCCGGCCAACCATCCCGCGCTCGGCGCGATGACCATGAACATGGGTGCCAACATGCTGGGTCTCGACAACGCCGCCACCCCGCTGGGCATCAAGGCGATGCAGGAGCTGCAGACGCTCAACCCCTCGAAGGACACCGCCAGCGACGCCCAGGTGCTGTTCCTCGTCATCAATACTGCGTCGGTGACGCTGCTGCCGGTGACCATCTTCACCTATCGCGCCCAGCTCGGTGCCGCCGATCCGACCGATGTCTTCGTGCCGCTGCTGATCACCACCTATATCGGTACCCTGATCGGCCTCTTCGTCACCGGCTTGTTTCAGAAACTGCATCTGTGGAACCGCGTCACCCTGGCCTACCTCGGCGGCGCGACCGCCCTGGTCGGCGGCATGGTGGGGTATTTCTCCAGCCTCGACGCCGCCGAGATGACGCGGCAATCGACGATCCTCAGCAACGTCCTGTTGTTCGGCATCGTCGCGACTTTCCTGCTGATGGCCGCCAGCCGGCGGATCAATGCCTACGAGGCTTTCGTCGAGGGCGCCAAGGAGGGTTTTCACACAGCGGTAACAATCATTCCCTATCTTGTCGCGATGCTGGTTGCCATCGGCGTGTTTCGCGCCAGTGGCGCTCTGGATCTGGCGATGGGCGCGATCAGGGGAGCGGTGCTCGGACTGGGCTTCGATGCGCGCTGGGTCGATGCCCTGCCGACAGCGCTGATGAAGCCGTTTTCCGGCAGCGGGGCGCGCGCCATGATGATCGACACCATGCAGGCGCAGGGTGCCGACTCCTTCGCCGGGCGGCTCGCCTCGATCGTGCAGGGCAGTACCGAGACCACGTTCTACGTCCTGGCGGTCTACTTCGGCGCAGTCGGCATCAAGCGCGTACGCCACGCCGTGGCCTGCGGGCTGATCGCCGACGTCGCCGGCATCCTCGCCGCCATCGCCATGGCTTATCTGTTTTTCGGTGCAATCGCATGAAAACCTACGACACTCTCGCCGCCGTCGACCTCGGCTCCAACTCGTTCCGCCTCGAAGTCGCGCGCGTCGCCGGCGACCAGCTCTATCCGCTCGACTCGCTGAAGGAAACCGTGCGCCTCGCCGGTGGCCTGACCGAGGACAAGCTGCTCGACGAGGCCACCCAGGCGCGAGCGCTGGCCTGCCTGCATCGCTTCGGCGAACGCCTGCGCGGCCTGTCGCCCGAGGCGATCCGTTGCGTTGGTACCTCGGCGCTGCGCATCGCACGCAATTCCGAGGAGTTTCTGGCCAAGGCCGAGATCGCGCTCGGTCATCCGATCGAGATCGTCGCCGGCCGCGAGGAAGCGCGTCTCATCTATCTCGGCGTCGCGCATTCGCTGACGGCCTCGCCCGATCGCCGGCTGGTGGTCGACATCGGCGGCGGCTCGACTGAATTCATCATCGGCACCGGCATGAAGCCGCACGAGCGCGAGAGCCTGCACATGGGCTGCGTCAATTTCTCCAGGCGCTTTTTTGCCGAGGGCGCGGTCGACAAGGGCACCCTGAAAGTGGCGGAGATGGCGGCGCGGGTCGAGGTCGAACGTATTGCCCGGGAGTTTTCCCGCAACAACTGGCAGCAGGCGATCGGATCGAGCGGGACGGCGCGGGCCTTGCGCGAGATCCTCGAGCAGAACGGCTGGTCGGCGCGCGGCATCACCGCCGACGGCCTGGCGAAATTGCGTACCCAACTGGTCAAGGCCGGCCACGTCGACACGCTCGATCTGGCAGGCCTGTCGAGCGACCGCCGCCCGGTTATCGCCGGCGGCTTCGCCATCATGGCGGGCCTGTTCGCCGAGCTCGACATCGAGCAGATGGACGTCGCCGAAACCGCCATGCGCGAAGGCATCCTTTATGACCTGCTCGGACGCTTCCACAAGCAGGACATGCGCGAGGCGACGGTCGAGGAATTCACGCGCCGCTACCACATCGACACCCAGCAGGCCGCGCGCATCAAGCGCGTCGCGCACAAGCTGCTGGCGGCATGCGCCGCGCGCGACGAGAATACCGAGCGCTTCCTCGACTGGGCGGCGCGGCTGCACGAAATCGGCTTGTCGGTGTCGCACAGCGGCTACCACCGCCATTCGGGCTACATTCTCGAGAACGCCGACATGCCCGGTTTCTCGCGCACCGAGCAGGCGCGCCTGGCCCTGCTGGCGCGGGCCCAGCGCGGCGCCTTGCTGAAATTGCCTGCCTTTGCGTCCGGCGCGGTCTCCGACAACGATCGCCTGATGGTGTGGCTGCTGCGCCAGGCGGTCATCCTCTGCCGCAGCCGCGCCGAACCGCGCCTGCCCGCTGTCAAGGCCGAAGCCAATGGCAAGCGCTTTCGCCTGGTGTTGCCCGAAGGCTGGCTGCAGCGCCGCCCACTGACCCAGCGTGCGCTGGAAGAAGAGGCGGTCCACTGGAACGCCGTCGGGGTCAAGTACAGCTTTGCCTAGGCCCTAGCCGCCTTTTCCGCGCAGCATCCAGGCGCGCGGATTGTGTTCGAAGCCGAGCCTCGGGTAGTAGTCGTTGGCTTGCGGCGCAGCCAGCAGAACGATCATGCATTCCGGCGCGAGCCGCCGCCGGGTCTCCTCGATGAGCCGCTTGCCGATCCCCCGCTTCTGGTATTCCGCATCCACCGCGAGATCCGCCAGGTAGGCGACATAGCTGAAATCGGTCAGGGTGCGGGCAATCCCGACCAGACGGCTGCCGTCCCAGGCGCTGATCAGCAGGCTGGCGTTCTTCAGCATGCCCTCGAAGATGTCCGGCCGATCGACGGGCCGGCGCTCGCCCAGGGTCGAACGGCGGTAGAGGTCGATGGCTTGTTCTGCGTCGAGGCGGGCGTCGTCACGGTATTCGATCGTCATGGGTGGTCTCGTCCAATGGTCAGCGGGCAGGGGCCGCCCCCGCGGTCTGCTTGTCGATGGTCACCAGGGCGATGCCGCCGAGAATAGCGGCGGATGTGATCAGCAGGCGCAAGCTGATGGTCTCGCCGAGGAAAACGATGCCACCCAGCGCAGTGATGACCGGCACGCTGAGCTGGACCGTCGCTGCGCTCGTCGCCCGCAGTCCGCGCAGCGCCGAATACCAGATGGCATAGCCGACCCCCGAGGCCAGGGCGCCGGACGCCATCGCATACCAGAACCCGGCCATATCCAGCGAATGCCAGGGCAGGGCGGCCAGAGCGAGCAGCACGCCCAGCGGCACGGCACGCAGGAAGTTGCCGGCGGTCACGCTGGTTGCATCGCCCGTGCCCCTGCCACGCAGGGAATAAATACCCCAGGCGACACCCGCTCCGAGCATCAGCAGCGCACCGGCCAGCGGTGGCGCCGACAGTCCCGGCAGCAGCAGGCCGACGAGCCCGCTCATTGCCAGCGCCAGCCCGATGAACTGCCGCCGGTGCAGGCGTTCGCCCGCCCAGAGCCCATAGCCGAGCATCGTTGCCTGCACCGCGCCGAACAGCAGCAAGGCGCCGGTCGCGGCCGACAGGCTGACGTAGGCATAGGAAAAGGTGGCGGCGTAGCCGAACAGGGCGAAGGCTGACGGCCAGCTACCGGCCGCGCTGTGGCTGCTGCTGCGCACTCGCACGATCAGCCACAGCGTGAGCGCGCCGGAGGCGAGGCGCAGGGCGGTGAAGCTGGCCGGATCGATGGCAGTCTGCTGCAGCGCCAGCCGGCAGAGCAGCGAGTTGCCGGCGAAGGCGATCATCGCCAGCAGGGTCAGGGACAAGGTCAGGCTGCGCGGCATCCGATCGGGCCAGGGGGATTGCCGCGTTTCACAAGCCCAGTTCCGCGTCGCTCGCGCTGTGCCCGTATTTGTCTTTCGGCGGCCAGGGACGGGTCCGCCAGTCGGGCTCGAAGACGAACGACGACTTGCTGCGGCCCGGCAGCAGCGTGCCGTTGCCCGCTCCTTTCGAATAATCGTAGTAGAGCTTGATGATCTGCTCGCGCGTCACCTGCTGCGCGGCGGGATGCGTGACGCAGGCCTCGATCCACTCACGCACCCGCGCATAACGCGGCGCGTCGGGCAATTCGAAGCCCTCGTAATATTCGAGAAACCAGAAGCGCTGGAAGAAGGGGGCGAAGACGGTCTCCGCCCAGCCGAAATCCTCGAACAGGAACGGACCTGCGGACGCGTGCTGCAGCAGGAATTCATCCAGCTGGGCGTACTGGTTCAGCATGCCCTCCCGCAACGCGTCGCGACGTGCGGGATCCTGGTTCATCAGCCACGAATAGCCCTGCATGAAGAACTCGCCGTCCTTCCTGGTCAGCATGTTCTCCACCGCGCGCCGCCATGGGTCGCGCTGGGCGACCGGCTGCTCGGGATAGATGTCCTCGAAGTACTGCAGGATCACCAGACTCTCCTTGACGATATGGCCGTCGGCCGTTTCCAGCACCGGCAATGCGGTCGCGCCGTGGGTCTTTTGCAGCAACCGCTCGGGTCTTGGACGGGTGATGTCGATCGGCTGGATGTCGACCTCGTCGCTTCGCCCCTTCAGCGCCAGCAGGATGTCGATGCGCTGGCAGAACGGGCAGGCGGGCATGTGGTAGAGAATCGGGCGGGTCATGGTCGTATTGGCGTCGCAGCGCTTCTGAAGAGGAGTCGAAACGATAGCGCAAATGAGTGGCGAGCAACGTGCTCCTGGCCAGATTCCATGTCCTGGCTGATCCGGGCTGACCGGCCCGTAGCCGACTGATCGCGACATGTCCTTTCAGCAGGACGGCGTCATTTCGCCGCCGGGGCGGGGGACTCCATGCCGGCGTCGGGGCTGCCGATGTCCAGCCGCCCAACCAGCCGCGGTGCGGCGCCTGGTTGTAGCTGGAGCACGACGCCCTCACCGGAGCCGACATTGATTCCGCTCACAGCCTGGATGTTGACGTGGTGCGTTACCAGGACGAGGGGCGATCCATCGGCGGGCTGCCGGGCGAGGAAGTCACGCAAAGCAGCGAGATTCCGTTCGCGATCCTCCGTGCGTTCGAAAAACGAATTCAGTGCCGGCAGCGGAGTGACCGGGCCGAGTCTCATCAGGCTGGCTGTCTCAAGACAACGGCACCACTGGCTGGAATACACCCGCGCCTCGCGAATGCCGCGGGCGCGCAGCGCATCGCCGATGGCAACTGCCTGCGCCCGCCCGCGCTCGTCGAGCTGGCGCTGCGTGGTGCAGTCGCCGAGGCGAAATCCCGGCGGGTCACCGAGGCCGGGTGCGATGGCGTGGCGCAGCAGCAGCACATGACCGCCCTGCTGCAGGCGCGCGACCAGGTCGGGGGCGCTTGCCGAGGCTGAAACCGTGGCGAAGAGCAGCAGCGCCATCAGGCTGCGGAAGACTCCGCCGGCCGGCAGCACCAGGCCGCGACGCAACGCGCCTGGCGGGTGGAAGCTAGCTGTCATGGAGGAGGGAATTCGCGCCGTGCGTCGCTCGCTTGGGCGGCGCTGGCGTCAGGGTGTCCGATGGGATGCGCGGCATGACGGTCGCGATGAGCAGGAAACTGGCCTTGTGACCTTGCCGCCGCGGGTTCGTTCGCCAGAGTCGACACTGGCGAGGTGTCAGCCGTGGCGCGAGGCGACCGCTGCGGTTCACGCCACCGTGCGCGTGCTCATCTTTGGCGATAGGGCGCGCGTGGCGTCAGGCGAAGTTGCGCTCCGGGGCCGGGACATGCGCGTTGCGTGCGACGCCGGGGCAACGATCAGTCGCGCGGCCATCCGGGGGCGGAAGAATCTCGCCGCGGGGGCGACCGATGGACATCTCGATCATTTCGCGGGCGTGCACGACGAAACGTTTGAGTACCTCGCATTTCTGCTGGCATGCACAGCTGTGGTCGTCGATCAGCCGGGATACCGTCACGGCGAGCGCGTCGCATGCCTTCGTCAGGCGCTCCAGGCCAGCCGTGTTGGCGCACTCGCGCAGTCGGATCAGCGACAGGGCGTAGGCCGTGATCCGCTCCTGCGTGAGGCTGGCCGGCTTGGAGAAGCACTGGCTGGACACGATGTTTCCCATCTCGTTTACCGCCAGCAGGGCTGCCGCCACCCGCTCGTCGGATGCCGTCAGCAGCGGCACGAGCTCTGGGTGATTCGCTGCAATCGGGCACGGTAGGCATTTCGAATGCGAATCCTGCACGTCATGCATGGATTGTCTCCTCGTTATTGCGACAGCCTACGGACGGGCATTACTGGGCCGGCTATCGATTAACGGCGGACACTAGCCGATCTTGATCGAATGTACCAGTGGTAAATGATTCATTCGTACCAGATTGGGGAGTTGGGAGGTGTGCCGGGCTTCTGCGCTCCCTGGCGAAGGGCGAATTCCCGCCAATGGCGCCGGATCAGCCCGCCAGCCTGTCCATAACCCCGGTCACTCGCGGAACTGGCCCGCTCAACGCGAACGGACTGCCGGCTCCGGCTCGCGTCGAGCGCTCATCAGGAACACGGGATATTCCCGTGTGCCGCCGGAATATTCCTTGGCGATGCTGAATACAGTCCGGAAGCCCATGTCGGAGAAACCCGCGGCGGCTGCGCGCAGCGAGAGGGCATCGCGATCGAAGCCATGGTGCACGTCGACCTCGACGCCATGAAAGGAGCCATCCTCCTGGTCGAGGTCGGCGATGCAGAGATAGCCGCCTGGATTCAGCAGGTCGTGGAAGACCCGCAGGATGTGGTCGGTGTCCGGCACGTGATGCAGCGTCATCGAGGTGACGATCAGGTCGAAGCGTTGTTGCGGGTGCGGGTCGGAATGGAGGTCGATCTTCATTGTCGTCATGTTGCGCACGCCCTGCGCGGCGATCTTCTCGTTCACGACTTCGAGCATGCCACCCGAGCTGTCCGCCATCAGGATGCTTCCGAGTTCATGCCGCAGCGGAAAGGACAGCAGGCCGGTGCCGCAGCCGTAGTCGAGGGCGCTCATCTGTCGGTGCAAGGGCACGGCTGTGCGGATGGCTTCAGCGATCTTCAACCCGCGCTCCCGGAACACCGGGTTGTCGTCCCATTGGCGGGCCTTGCTGTCGAAGTGGGCGGCGTCGAGTTTGGTGGGTTGGGCAGTGTTCATGTTGTAGCGAAGAGGATGACAGTAGGGCTTGAGATCAGGAGCAGGTCAGAGGGATTGTAGTGGGAACGCGAACTCAAAGGGCGCTACCCAGAGGTGCGCCTGTCCTATGGATCAAAGACATACATTGCGAATCCCGCACAGCACCGCCACTGCGTAGAAAAACATAGCGACGAAGCCAAGCACAAAAAAAGCCAAAACCAGAGCGATGCGATGCGGCCCGCGTGCGAGGCCCAGTGCAAATGGCAAGCCAGTCAGCAGGCTGATGAAATAGGGCCCCACTTCGGCAAAGAGGGAAGTACCGGCTGGACGCGGCCAGACCCATAGCAGGTAGGCAGTCAAGGTAATGAGCGGAAAGCCCAGCATCCCTGCCGCACGCCAGCCTCTCTTGCGAAGGCTGATCGGGTTCATCGAGCGAGCCTTGCACAGAGCCATGGGAAATAAAGTGGAATCTCAGTCTTCATTTGTCTTCACCTGGTGGGACATTGAAAGTATCTTCTCGCGCGACAATGTCTACCCGTCCAGACCCCATTCAAAATACGTCAGCCGAACCTCCACGCTGAGCGATAGCGCCGTCAACGCGGCGGCCGCGGCGCGGCCCTCGGAACTGGCACGGTAGAGATGCGGCGTCATCGCCAGCAGGTCGGCAATCTGCTCGGCGCTCCTGAGTTCAATTGAGAAGCGCTGCGTCTCCGTTTGCAGGCGGCGAAAGCCCTCCGGTGTCTGTAACTCGGCTATGCGTTCCGGCTTCAGGCTGGGGTAGATGATCTCGCGCAGTTCGCGCAGATGGTCGGGCCCGGCGTCGACCTGGACCAGCCGGCCGCCCGGTTTCAGCACCCGCGCGAACTCGGGATACACCGGGAAGCCGAACAGGCACAGCACGCGATCCAGTGTGCCCGACAGTACCGGCAGATTGGCATTGGTGCCCACGACCCAGGTGGGTCGCTTGTCCTGTTTAGCGGCCGCCAGCACCGCCCATTTGGAAATATCCAGACCCAGCAGCGCGAGCGTCTGTTCATCCGGCACCGCCGCGGCCAGCTGGCGTAGGTAGTAGCCCTCGCCGCACCCGGCATCGAGGCAGCTGCCGGTTGCGCCAGCGGGCAGGTCGGCCAGAGCCGCCCGGCTCACGGCAGCGGAAATCGGCTGGTAGAAGCCGGCCATGAGAAACCGCCGCCGTGCCGCAACCATCTCCTTGCTGTCGCCCGGATCGCGCGAGCGTTTGTGCTGCACCGGCAACAGATTCGTGTAGCCCTGGCTGGCGATGTCGAAACTGTGGCCAGATGCGCAGCGCCAGGCGGGGCCGTCGCGATGCAGGGGCATGCCGTCCAGTGGGCAGGCCAGCGCCTGGAAGGGCGTGATGCTCATTGACTATTGTTCTGACAGTGCTGCCTGCATCTGCTGCTCGGTCACCGGATAGGTCAGCACGGCATGAATGGGAAACAGTTCCAGCAGCTTGCCGATATGGTCTTCTTCACGCGGATGGATGAACACGATCATCTTCGCCTGCGGCGCGAAGCGTTGCAGGGACCGCAGGGTGACATCCAGATTGGAGACGTTGGCGCCGGCGTAATTGTTGCCCCAGCCGTAGATGAATTCCCCCGCGAAGAAATCCGGCGGCTGCTTCTGCATCGCCCGGTGAAGATTGCGGGCGGAGTCGAAACGCTCCGCCGCAATGCCCAGCTTCTGATACAAGGCACTGAAATCTGGGTGGAAGGGTGATTCGATCAGGGAAAAAAGGGTTTTCATGGGCCTGCAGTTTACAGCGGCGCGCGCTCTTCCTATTCGTATAGTCTGAGGCTGGGGAGAAAGCGTCGCGCTAAAAACTGTAGGTTGTTACTTAATGTCGGCGCCCTAAAATCTGGAGTCGTTTTCGCAAGGTATTCCGTCATGGTCACCATCCATTTTGGTGTCAGGGCAGTTCCTCAGGAAATACTCGGCTTCTGCTCTTGAGTGCATATCGC
>JBAPWR010000419.1:0-4812 GCA_049283775.1 Thiobacillus sp. | reverse complement strand
TCCTCGGCGTGAGCGGCTGCGGCAAGAGCACGCTGCTGCGCCATCTGGGTGGCCAGCTCAGGCCCCGGCGCGGCAGCGTCAAGGTCGACGGCCAGGAGATCAACCGCCTCAAGCCGCGCGAGTTGTACGCCATGCGGCGCAGGATGGGCATGATGTTCCAGGTCAGCGGGCTGTTCACCGACCTGTCGGTGTTCGACAACATCGCCTACCCGATGCGCGAGCACACCGACCTGCCGGAAGACCTGATCCACGACCTGGTGCTGATGAAGCTGCACGCCGTCGGCCTGCGCGGCGCCCACGATCTGATGCCGGGCGAACTGTCCGGCGGCATGGAGCGGCGGGTGGCGCTGGCGCGGGCGATCGCCCTCGATCCGATGCTGATCATGTACGACGAGCCCTTCGCCGGGCTCGATCCGATCTCGCTCAACACCATCGGCAACCTCATCCGCCGCCTCAACGACGCCCTCGGCGTGACCTCGATCGTGGTCACCTACGACGTATCGAAATCGCTGGAAGTCGTCGACTACGCCTACTTCATCCATGACGGCGTAGTCGTCGCCGAAGGCGAGGCCAAGGCGATGCTCGACTCGGACGATCCGTTCGTGCGCCAGTTCGTTCATGCCGAGCCCGACGGCCCGGTGGCCTTCCAGTACCCGTCCCGCTCCTATCGCGAGGAACTTGAGCTGAACCGGGGAGACAGCGGTAAATAATCGTTGTTGCCGGCAAGGCGAGCAGGTATAGTGCGGCCTCCCGCACCCAGCCAATCGGTGCGCGGCTCTTTTACCCTGATCTCACGATCCCCTATTCGTCTGCCTCGATTGGTGTCACCGCAAACGTGACAGGCCGTCGCAGGAAACCTTAATGACTACTGAAACATCCTTTTCCAGCCTGGCGCTGGCCGACCCCATTTTGCGTGCCATCTCCGACGCTGGCTACACCACGCCCACCCCGATCCAGGCGCAGGCCATCCCGCAGGTCCTTGCGGGTGGCGACCTGCTCGCCGCAGCGCAGACCGGAACCGGCAAGACCGCCGGCTTCACGCTGCCAATCCTGCATCTGCTGTCTGCCCGGCCTGTTCCGGCCAAACCCGGCCGTCCGCGCTGCCTGATCCTGGTGCCGACGCGCGAGCTCGCGGCGCAGGTAGAGGAGTCGGTCAAGACCTACGGCAAATACCTGCAGCTGACTTCGATGGTGATGTTCGGCGGAGTCAACATCAACCCGCAATTCAAGGCGCTGAAGTCGCGCGTCGACATCCTCGTCGCCACCCCCGGCCGCCTGCTCGACCACCTCGGGCAGAAGACCGTCGACCTGTCCGGCGTCGAAATCCTGGTTCTGGACGAAGCCGACCGCATGCTCGACATGGGTTTCATCCGCGATATCAAAAAGGTGCTCGCGGTGCTGCCCAAGCAGCGCCAGAACCTGCTGTTCTCGGCGACCTTCTCCGACGAGATCCGTACGCTGGCCAACGGCCTGCTGCACAACCCGAAGAGCGTCGAAGTGGCGCGCCGCAACACCACGGTGGAAGTTATCGAGCAATCGATGCACCGCGTGCCGCAGGCGCACAAGCGCGACCTGCTGGCGCACCTGATCAAGCACCACGACTGGCAGCAGGTGCTGGTGTTCACCCGCACCAAGCACGGAGCCAACAAGCTCGCCGAGAAGCTCGTCAAGGAGGGCATCAGCGCCGCCGCGATCCACGGCAACAAGAGCCAGTCGGCACGCACCAAGGCGCTGGCGAGCTTCAAGGACGGCAGCGTGCGGGTGCTGGTGGCGACCGATATCGCCGCACGCGGCATCGACATCGACCAGTTGCCGCAGGTGGTCAATTTCGAACTGCCCAACGTGCCGGAAGACTACGTCCACCGCATCGGCCGCACCGGCCGCGCCGGCAGCACCGGCTCGGCGCTGTCGCTGGTCGATGACGAGGAACTCGCCTACCTGCGCGACATCGAGAAGCTGATCAAGCGCTCTATCGTGCGCGTCGAGGTCGAAGGCTTCACCCCGCCGGCCAAGGCCGACCTGATGTCCGACGAACGCCCGCCGCGTCCGCCGCAGGGCCGTGGCGGCCAGCGGCCGGGACAGGGTGCGAGACAGGGCCAGCCCGGAGGCCGCAATGCTTCCAGCCGCGCGCCGCAGGGCAAGCCTTCCGCCGGCGCTGCCCGTCCTGCCGCAGCCAAGTCCGGTCCGCAGCCGTCGTCGCACGCGCGCAAGCCGCGCCCGCAGGCGGCACTGTTCTCGTCCAAGCCGGGTACGCGCGGGCACTAGGAAGCCGGCTCGAGGCCGCCAGCCCTGAGCGCGTCGAAGGGCGGGTCCGGGCGTGCAAGTTGTTCGGCAGTTTGGTGACGTTTTTTCCATGGCAGCGCTGATAGGTGATGCGTGCCGACTCGTCGGCTTTGCCACCACGGCTTGCCATTTGCTGGGAAAATCGCCGCCATGGATACCCTGCAAAGCTACGACGAACTTCCCTACGACAGCTTGCCGCTGCCGGAAACCCAGCCGGACTTCATTGCCGCGGTAGCCTGGCTGCACGGCTTCGAGGCGCCGGACCCGAGCCGTGCACGCATCCTCGAACTCGGCTGCGCGCAGGGCGGCAACCTGATTCCCCTGGCGTGGCGCTGGCCTGACTCCACCTGTGTCGGGGTGGAACTGTCACGGGTGCAGGCGCAGGCCGGTGCCGACTTCATCAGCCGGCTCGGCCTGGGCAATGCCCGCATCCTGCATGGCGACCTAGCCGCGCTGCCTGACGATCTGGGCGAGTTCGACTACATCATTGCCCACGGTGTTTTTTCCTGGGTGCCGCCTGCGGTGCAGCAGGCCCTGCTCGAAGTTTGCCGTCGGCATTTGTCACCTGCCGGTGTGGCCTACATCAGCTTCAATGTCGCGGCCGGATGGGAGAGACTTCAGCCGCTGCGTGCCGCCCTGATCGAACGCACCTCGGCCGACCTGCCTGCGCCCGAGCGTCATCGACAGGCGCTGCAGGTGCTGACGCAACTCGAATCCGAGTGGAGCGATCCCGGCTTGCTGAAGGAGATCGCCTACCTCAGGACTGCAGCGCCGTCCTACCTGTTCCATGAATACCTGGCCGATTTCAATGCGCCGATGAGCTTCATCGATTTCGCTGCGCGACTCGACGCACACGGCCTGCGCTATGTCGGCGAGGCCGGACCGCGCAGCGCCGTGGTCGAACTCGAGGATGCGTGGGGGCTGGCTCCGGAAAGCATGGCGGGACGCTGGCTGGACGCCGAGGCCGCGCTCGATGCGACGCTGTCCGGCCGTTTTCGGCGGGCGCTGGTCTGCCGCGACGATGCGGCCTTTGCACAACCGCCGCGAGTCGAGGCACTGGATCGCCTGGCTTTTTATGCCGACCTGCGCAGCGACGAGGAAATCGACCTCGACAACCCGGTCGAGCAGGATTTCGTCAACCCGGCCGGCAACACCTTTCCGGTCGCGCTGCCGGCGATGAAGGCTGCCGCCATGGCGCTCTCGGCCGCGTATCCGAACGCGCTGGCTTATCCTGACCTGATCGCTGCCGCACGCCACGTTCTGGGCGAATTCGCTGCGGCCGAAGAGGTGGACGAGATCGAATTTGGCGATGCCTTGTTCATGCTGGTGATGGCACATGGAGTCTTGCCCACTGTTTCCGATATCGCCTACGTCAACGAGCCCGGCGATCATCCCCTGGCGCACGCGCTGGCGCGCTTGCAGGCAACGTCACCCGACTGGGTGGTGAGCGGATCACGCCACGTGGCAATGGACCTGGACGAGCCCGGACGTATTTTGCTGGGTTTGCTCGACGGTAGCCGAACGGTCGACCAACTGGTCGATGCCATGCACGCCGCACTGGCAGAAAGAGGATGGAACGGCTCTCGCGAAACGGTCAACCAATTGACCTGCCAACAGCTGTGGCTGTTTGCGCGCCAGGGCCTGTTGCTGAAGTGATATTTTTAGCGCCGGTCGGCCAGGGTCTTCAGATCTTCCGTAGCAGGACTGCTGCCCTAGAACGACCAGGAGCGGCCGTTCATTATGCTGGGCCAGAACGTCGCATCCTCGGCCAGAGCCGCCGGTTGCGTCATGAGCAAGTCATGTCTGCACTGTGCTGAAGACCAGTCGTTGATACGATGCCAGGCTGAATGGCCGCTTCCAGGATGGCAATTAACGCTCCCGACCCAAGGTGGAGCTTCGAGCCGCGGGCTACTAACTGATTGCTATCGGGGATGGTGCAGACATGACTGAATTTGACTCCGAGGGCCATCCTTCGGACAAAGCCTCCATTCGTGTTTACTATCGAGGCAATCAACAAACCGAAGTCCAACATCTGCTTTAAGAATTAGATGAGCTGACGCTAAAGATCAGGAATAACCTGTCACGTCTTGCGCACAAAACGCCCGCTTCAGAGCTACACCGTTTAGTTAGAAACGTCTATGGGGCCGCAATCGGAACATCCGGCTGAGAACCCGATCCCCCAACATCATCTACATTGAACAGCTATCAAATAGCTGACGGTTTGAAGTTCCCAAAAACCTGACTGGAATCCCCTTCATTGCTGACATCCAATGTTCGGGCAAGGAGAATGTCATAACCATCAAAGAGTTCGGATTAATGGCACGCGCTCGTAGTGCGTTGCGTAACGACCACGATACTGAACTGTTGCGCTCTGAACTGTTCAGCATCGAACAACTGAAACGTCACGCTGTCACGCTATCCGGACAACATAAAATTGATCCGCATCCGGGGCCGGACAGCTTGCTGCCGCGGCTGGCGGACAATGAGCGTGTGTTGCTGGCGGCGTATGACGTCGTGACAGCCTCAGCT
>JBAPWR010000418.1:0-1573 GCA_049283775.1 Thiobacillus sp. | reverse complement strand
AGGCGGTGCGCCAGGTAGATCGGCATCGGCATCAGCCCCGGCGTCTCGTCGCAGGCGTAGCCGAACATCAGGCCCTGGTCACCCGCGCCCTGGTCGAGGAACAGGCCCTCGCCTTCGTTCACGCCCTGCGCGATGTCGGCCGACTGCTTGCCGACGGCGGTCAGAACGGCACAGGTGTGATAGTCGAATCCGGTCTCGGAAGAATCGTAGCCGATGCGGCGGACGGTCTGGCGCGCCACCTGGCTGAAATCGATGACGGCATTGGTGGTGATTTCACCGGCAATCACGACCATGCCAGTGGTGAGCAGGGTCTCGCACGCCACGCGAGCATGCTTGTCCTGGGTTAGAATCGCGTCGAGAACCGCATCCGAAATCTGGTCAGCCATCTTGTCCGGATGACCTTCAGAGACCGACTCCGAAGTGAAAGTGAAATCTTTTTGCATGACTGCTCCAGTTGTCCCGATTACCGACTGCGTAACCGGCTCGGGGGACAAACGGAGCGGAGACGCTTTAGCTGTATTTGTATCCCGCCCGCAAGTTGTCAAGATTAACCCGGCGGCTGCGCTATTTTGCAACGCCCGTTCGGTCAGCGTCAATCCCGCGTGACTTTCATTTTTGCTCCGTTTGCCGGGTGGATACCCGAAGCGGCCTGCGCTGGCATACCGGAGTCCTGATGGGCCTGCCCGCGCCCCCTGCCTTCGAGATCGTCCCGCTGACACCGCCCAGGCTTGATGCGGCCTGCCGACTCGCCAGACGAATCTGGCAGGACACCTACCCGGGGATTATCTCCCAGCGACAGATCGACGCCATGCTGGCCGACCGCTACTCGCCGCAGCTCATCCTCGTCCAGCTGGACGACCCACGCCACGTCTGGCTGATCGCCCGGCTTGAAGAAGAGATGACGGGTTTCGCCCATGCCTATCTGGAAGAAGGTTCCTGCAAACTCGACAAGCTTTACGTCGACCCTCGCCATCAGCGCCGCGGCATCGGGCGCGCGCTGTTCGATGCCGTCCGCGACTTCGCCCGGCAGCACCAGGCACGACGGATCTGGCTGCAGGTCAATCGCCACAACACCAAGGCGATCAGCGCCTATCGCAAGTATGGGTTCGACATCGTCGAAGCGCGCGTGTTCGACATCGGCGATGGCTTCGTCATGGATGATTACGTCATGGCGATCCCGACATGAGCTTTGCCAATTCCGCCGATACCGTTCTGCGCGCGCTGCTGCAGCGGGTGAAGGCCATCGCGGTCGTCGGCCTCTCGCTCAGCCCGACCATCCCAGTTGCCGCGTGGCGTCTGCGTTGCAGGGTTTCGGCTTTCGCACCGTCCCGGTGCGGACCGGCGTATCCGAGGTGCCGGGAGAGCAGGCCTACGCGAGCCTGGCCGACCTCCCCTTCGCGGTGGATCTGGTCGATGTATTCCGCGCCGTCGAGGAGGTGCCGGCTATCGTCGATGCATGCCTCGCGTTACACTCCCCTGCACTCTGGATCCAGCAGGGCATCGACGCCGAAGCCGCCGCACAGCGCACACGAGACGCCGGCAGGACAGCGATGATGGGCCGCTGGCTCTACAA
>JBAPWR010000417.1:0-2705 GCA_049283775.1 Thiobacillus sp. | reverse complement strand
GCCCTGGCGGTCGGGCTGCTGACGCTGTACTCGATGAGCAAGATCTGGCTCGAGGCGTTCTGGAAGCCGCAGCCGGACGACAGGCCGGCCGGAACGACGGCTGCCGCGCTGCCGTCCGCCGCTTATGCCGCTGTGGTGCTGCTGTCCCTGATCATTCTGGTCATGGGAGTGTTCCCCGAGCCTGTCATTTCTCATGTCGAGCAAGCCACAACGGGCTTCTGGAGCGGAGCCGCGAAATGAACCGATTGTCTGCGCTGATCTGGCTGGTTTTCAACTTCGTCAAGGAAGCCATTGTCTCCGGCGGCATCACCGCGCTGCTCATCCTGCGCGGCGGCAAGGACCTGCAGCCGGGCTTCGTGCGCCTATCCTACGGCGACCTCGGCGAGACGGCGGCCGATCTGCTCGGCGCGCTGGTGAGCCTGACGCCCGGCACCACCACCGTCGATATCGACCCCGAGCGCCGCGAACTGCTGCTGCACCTGCTCGACGTGACGCGTGAGGAGCAGACGCTGGGCGCGATCCGGCGCGATTTCCTGCAGCCCGTCCGCACCCTGTTCGGAGGCAAGCCATGACTCTGCTGATGTTGTTCGTGCTGCTGGCAGGAGCCAGTGCACTGATGGGCTTCTACCGGCTGCTCGCCGGTCCCACCCATACCGATCGCGTCGTCGGCCTCGACATGCTGTTCTTCGTCGCCATCGTGCTGAGCCTGCTGGCGGCCTGGACCAGCGGACGAACGGTCTATCTCGACGTCGCCATCGGACTCGCCCTGGCGGGCTTCGTCGCGACGCTGGCCTGGGCGCGCCTGATCCAGCGCCAGGCAAGTGGCGAGCGGGAGACGCAGTCGTGATGGCGCTGCTCGGTTGGGGAATCTGCAGCCTGGCGATGCTTGTTCTGCTGATCGCCGCAGTCGGCATCCTGCGCCTGCCGGATGCCCTGGCGCGCCAGCATGCGGCAACCAAGGCCGGCACGCTCGCGGTGTCGCTGTTCGCGGTCGGGCTCGCCCTGGTGGCCGGAGACACCGCCTGGACCTGGCGTCTGCTGGCGCTGGTCACCTTCCTGCTGATGACGCTGCCCTTGGCTTCGCATGCCCTGGCGCGCGCCGGGGTTATCGAGCGGGAACGCTCGGAAAAGGCGGCGTCGCCCCGGCCCGGGGACTGACTCAGTTGCCGAAGAGGCTGTCGCGCGCCGCCTCGGTGACGGTGAGGACCGCCGGGTGGGTGATTCGCCGTTCGCCGGTGATGGCGTAGAAGGATTCGCGTACTGCGGACGTACGCCCCACCTCGCGCACCGAGTACTGTGCCGCCACTTCGGCGGCGAGCACGGCCGGGGCCGGAAAGATGCCGCGCCCGGCCTGACCGAAAGCCTTGAGTAGCGCCGCATCGTCGAATTCCCCGACGATCCGCGGGTTCAGCCGCTCGGCTTCCAGCCATTGCTCGAGGCGACCGCGGGCGCTGGAATCCTCGCCCGGCAGCAGCATCGGCATGCCGTCGAGACAGGCCGGAAAATCGCCGCAGTGGCGGGCGAGCCCGGGGCTGGCGAAGAAGGCGGTGTCGCTTTCCCCGAGCTTGTGGTTGTAGCCGCGCACCCGCACCCCGCTCGGCAACGGCCGGTCGGCGACCACCATGTCGACCCGGTGCAGAGCCAGTTCGGCGAGCAGGCGGTCGAGTTTGCCCTCGTGGCAGATCAGCCGCACCGGCTCGGGCAGTTCGGTCACACTGGCGAGCAGCCGATAGGCGATGTTCTTCGGCACGGCGTCCGAGATGCCGACCCGGAACGGCAGGCTGGGCTTGCCCTGCTGGCGTCCCAGCGTCGCCCGCAGGGCATCGCTCAAGGCGAAGATCTCGTCCGCATAGCCGAGCGCCAGGCGCCCCGCCTCGGTCAGCTTGAGACCGCGTCCGGCGGGCTGCAGCAAGGGCGTGCCGAGGGAGTCCTCGAGCAGCTTGATCTGTGCGCTGATGGTTTGCGGCGTTAGGTGCAGGCGCTCGGCCGCGGCCGCCACGCTGCCGCTGCGGGCGACGGTCCAGAAGTAATGCAGGTGCTTGAGGTTCATCGTTTAATATTCGAAAAATACGAATATTAAACAAGAAAGATTCGACTTTTATTAGTTATTTTCTGCCCTAGAATAGCGTCGTTACAATCCCGCTTCGGGTTGATTTTTCGGGAGTCCATTCATGAAACGCATCGTGCTTTTCCTTGCCACCAACCTGGCCATCGTGCTGGTGCTGTCGCTCACCATGCGCCTGTTCGGGATCGAGCCCTGGCTCACCGCGCAGGGCATCAACTACGGTTCGCTGTTGATCTTCGCTGCGGTGTTCGGCTTCGGCGGTTCGTTCATTTCGCTCGCCATTTCCAAGTGGATGGCGAAGAAATCGATGGGCGTGCGGGTGATCGAAACGCCGTCCAACTCGACCGAATTCTGGCTCGTCGACACCGTGAAGAAATACGCTGCCGACGCCGGGGTCGGCATGCCGGAGGTCGGTATTTTCGATTCGCCCGAGGTCAATGCCTTCGCCACCGGCATGAGCAAGAACAACGCGCTGGTCGCGGTGTCATCGGGGTTGCTGCGGCAGATGACCCGCGAGGAAGCCGAGGCGGTAATCGGCCACGAGGTCGCCCACGTCGCCAACGGCGACATGGTGACGCTGGCGCTGATCCAGGGCGTGGTAAACACCTTCGTCATGTTCCTGTCGCGCGTCATCGGCCAC
>JBAPWR010000416.1:0-9579 GCA_049283775.1 Thiobacillus sp. | reverse complement strand
TTACGAGACACCTGAAACTTCATTACAAGACGTGCCGGCTCAGTCACGGCTCGCAGCCTGAAGGGGAGTAGTTTGATCGAAGAAAATGAAATCGCCGCCTGCGTGCGGCGGTCGCTCAACCGCTATTTCAAGGATCTCGACGGCGAGGCGCCGAGCGAGATCTACGACATGGTCATCAGTGCAGTCGAACGCCCGCTGCTCGCCTATATTCTCGACCGTTCGGAAGGCAACCAGACACGCGCGGCCGACATGCTCGGCATCAACCGCAATACCCTGCGCAAGAAGTTGCGCGAACACGGTCTCTCGGATTAAGGCTTCCATGAAAATTCAACGTGCCCTGCTCTCCGTGTCGGATAAAACCGGCCTGGTCGATTTCGCCCGCGCGCTTGCCGGCGCCGGCGTCGAACTGCTGTCAACCGGCGGAACCGCCAAGGCGCTGCGCGACGCCGGCCTCGCGGTGAT
Source organism: Thiobacillus sp. (assembly GCA_049283775.1). GTDB lineage: Bacteria > Pseudomonadota > Gammaproteobacteria > Burkholderiales > Thiobacillaceae > Thiobacillus. The sequence continues at coordinate 9,117 of JBAPWR010000416.1, read as the reverse complement.
CGATGTCAGCGAATACACCGGCTTTCCGGAAATGCTTGATGGCCGCGTCAAGACCCTGCATCCGAAGGTGCACGGCGGCATCCTGGCGCGCCGCGACCTGGCGGACCACGTCGCGACCATGCAGTCGCATGGCATGGACTACATCGACCTGGTGTGCGTCAACCTCTATCCCTTCGTCGCCACGGTATCCAAGCCGCACACGCTCGACGACGCCATCGAGAACATCGACATCGGCGGCCCGGCGATGGTGCGCTCCTCGGCCAAGAACTACCGCCATGTCGCCATCGTCACCGACCCCGCCGACTACCCGGCGCTGATCGCCGAGATGCAGGCCCACGGCGGTGCGCTGACCGACGCCACCCGCTTCGGCCTGGCCAAGAAGGCCTTCACCCACACCGCCCAGTACGATGGCCACATCAGCAACTACCTCACCGCGCTGAACGACAAGGGCGAGCGCGAAGGCTTCGGCGAGCAACTCACCCTGCAATTTTCCCGCGCGCAGACCTGCCGCTACGGCGAAAACCCGCACCAGGCCGGCGCCTTCTATGTCGAGGCCAATGCCCCCGCCGGCACGATATCCACTGCACGGCAGATCCAGGGCAAGGAACTGTCCTACAACAACATCGCCGATACCGACGCCGCGCTCGAATGCGTCAAGCTGTTCGACGCCGCACCGGCCTGCGTCATCGTCAAGCATGCCAATCCCTGCGGCGTGGCCTACGGCGCCAGCCTGCTCGATGCCTACAATCGCGCCTACCAGACCGATCCCGAGTCGGCCTTCGGCGGCATCATCGCCTTCAACGGCCGGCTCGACGGCGAGACCGCGGCTGCGATCGTCGAGCGCCAGTTCGTCGAAGTCATCATCGCGCCCGAGGTCAGCCCGGAAGCCTCGGCCGCCGTCGCCGCGAAGAAGAACGTGCGCCTGCTCGAATGCGGTGCGTGGGCCGGCAGCGTCACCCAGCTCGACATGAAACGCGTGGCCGGCGGCCTGCTGGTGCAGGATGCCGACGTGCTGCTGCACGGCGAACTGAAGACCGTCACGGCGCGCGCACCGAGCGCAGAGGAAATGGACGATCTGCTGTTCGCCTGGCGCGTCGCCAAGTTCGTCAAGTCGAACGCCATCGTCTACGCGAAAGACCGCATGACGATCGGCGTCGGCGCCGGCCAGATGAGCCGCGTCAACTCCGCCCGCATCGCCGCGATCAAGGCCGAGCATGCCGGCCTGCCGGTACCCGGCTCGGTGATGGCCTCGGACGCCTTCTTCCCCTTCCGCGACGGCATCGACCAGGCCGCGGCCGCCGGCATCAAGGCGGTGATCCAGCCCGGCGGCTCGATGCGCGACGAAGAAGTCATCGCCGCCGCCAACGAGCATGGCATCGCGATGGTATTCACCGGGACGCGGCATTTCCGACACTAGGGATAAGGGGCAGGATTCAGGGGTCAGGGAGTGTGCTGCCAGAGGTTGCAACTAAACGCAAAAAAATACGCGGGCAACGCCCGCTCCTTTCCTGAATCCTGATCCCTGAATCCTGACCCCTTACAGCTCTCACCCCTGACCCCTATCATGAAAATCCTTGTCATCGGCTCCGGCGGACGTGAACACGCGCTGGCCTGGAAGCTTGCGCAATCGCCCAAGGTTTCGAATGTCTACGTTGCGCCCGGCAACGGCGGTACGGCGATTGAGGACGGGCTGACCAATGTGCCGCTGACGGCGATTCCCTCGCTGGTCGAATTTGCCCGCCGCGAGCAGATCGCGCTGACCGTGGTCGGCCCCGAAGCCCCGCTCGCGGACGGCGTGGTCGATGCCTTCAACGCCGCCGGGTTGAAGATCTTCGGCCCGACCCGGGCCGCCGCCCAGCTCGAAAGTTCGAAAGACTTCGCCAAGCAGTTCATGGCGCGCCACGGCATTCCAACCGCCGCTTTCGGCACCTTCAGCGATCCCGCCGCAGCGCACGCCTACATTGACCAGCACGGCGCACCGATCGTGGTCAAGGCCGACGGGCTGGCCGCCGGCAAGGGCGTGGTCGTGGCAACGACGTCCGAAGAGGCGCACGCCGCGGTCGACGCCATGCTCTCCGGCAACACCATGGGGGAGGCCGGTCACCGCGTGGTGATCGAGGAATGCCTGCTCGGCGAGGAGGCCAGCTTCATCGTCATGGTCGACGGCGAACACGTGCTGGCGCTGGCCTCGAGCCAGGATCACAAGCGCCTGCAGGACAACGACCAGGGCCCGAACACCGGCGGCATGGGCGCCTACTCGCCGGCGCCGGTGGTGACTCCTGAACTGCACGCACGCATCATGCGCGAGGTCATCCACCCCACCGTTTCCGGCATGGCCGCGGACGGCATCCGCTTCAGCGGGTTTCTCTATGCCGGCATCATGGTAGGAGCCGATGGCGCGCCGAAAGTGCTCGAATTCAACTGCCGCATGGGCGACCCGGAAACCCAGCCGATCATGATGCGGCTGAAAACCGACCTGGTGACGCTGCTCGACGCCGCCGTCCACGGCAGGCTCGACCAGGTCGAAGCCGAATGGGATCGGCGCACCGCGCTCGCCGTGGTGCTTGCAGCGTCCGGCTATCCCGAGGCGCCGAAAAAGGGCGCCGTGCTCTCCAGCCTGCCCGAGGCTACCGAGGACCTGCACGTATTCCACGCCGGCACCGCTGCCCAGGACAGCCGGACCGTGGTCAGCGGCGGCCGGGTCCTTGCGGTCACGGCGCTGGGCGACAGCGTGCGCATGGCGCAGAAACGCGCCTACGAGGCAGTCGCGCAAATTCATTTCGACGGCATGCAGTACCGCCGCGACATCGGCTGGCGCGCACTTGACCGCAACAACAAGAAGTGAAGCCGCGGTGCGCCCCGCTGGCTTGGCAAGCTATCTCAGGCGCGGCGGCGTGATCGCCTATCCCACCGAGTCCTGCTACGGCCTCGGCTGCGATCCGCGCAATCCCGTGGCGCTGAAAAAAATCATCCGCCTCAAGGGGCGCAGTGCCGCCAAGGGCATGCTGCTGATCGCCGACAGATTCAAGCGCCTCGAACCCTATCTGCGGCCGCTGCAGGCTTCCGACCGCGCGCGCATGCAGCGCACCTGGCCGGGTCCGGTCACCTGGGTGGTGCCGGCATCCGCGGCCTGCCACCCGCTGCTGACCGGCGGACGGCCGACCATCGCGGTGCGTGTCACCGCCCACCCGGGAGCGGCAGCACTGTGTCGCCGCCTGCGCTGCGCGCTGGTTTCGACCAGCGCCAACAAAAGCGGCAGAAAACCTGCCAAAACCGCACAGGAATGCCGCAGAATATTCGGCAGGCGGGTGCGCGTAATCGATGGCCGCATCGGCACGCGCAAACGCCCTTCGACCCTCATCGACCTTGCCACGGGAACCCTTCTGAGACCCTGATGACTACCGCCACCGCTCCCGATACCGCCGCCATCAAATCGTGGCTGCTCGACCTGCAGTCGCGCATCGTCACCGCCCTCGAGAACCTCGACGGCCTGCCGTTCCGCACCGACGCCTGGGACCGCTCCCCCTCCCCGCCTTTATCCGCGCAGAGCGGGGGCTCCCCCGGAACGGGAGAGGGGGACAAGGCTGGGTCTGCCTTTAATGGCGGCGGCGGCATCTCGCGCCTGATCGAGGAAGGCAATGTGCTGGAACGCGGCGGGGTGAATTTCTCCCACGTCCTCGGCGAGCGGCTGCCCCCGTCGGCCAGCGCCCACCGTCCTGAACTGGCCGGCAGGCACTGGGAAGCGATGGGCGTGTCGCTGGTGTTCCATCCGCGCAATCCCTACGCGCCGACGGTGCACATGAACGTGCGCTGCTTCGTCGCGATGAAGGATGGCGAGGACCCGGTCTGGTGGTTCGGCGGCGGCATGGATCTCACCCCGTATTACGGCTTCGAGGAAGATGCGCGGCATTTCCACGCTACCTGCAAGGCCGCGCTCGAGCCCTTCGGGTCCGACCTGCATCCGCGCTTCAAGGACTGGTGCGACCGCTATTTCTTCCTCAAGCACCGCAACGAGCCGCGCGGCGTCGGCGGCGTGTTCTTCGACGATTTCTCCGAGGGTGGGTTCGAACACGCCTTCGCCATGACGCAAAGCGTCGGCGACAGCTTTCTCGCGGCCTACCTGCCCATCCTCGAACGCCGCAGGGACCATCCCTACGGCGAGCGCGAACGCGACTTCCAGGCCTACCGGCGCGGCCGCTACGTCGAGTTCAACCTGGTCTACGACCGCGGCACCTTGTTCGGCCTGCAGTCCGGCGGGCGGACCGAATCGATCCTGATGTCGCTGCCGCCCATCGTCAAATGGCGCTACGACTGGCACCCCGAACCGGGTAGCGCCGAAGCCCGCCTCTACAGCGAATTCCTCCACGCACGCGACTGGGTGTAGGGCATCCTGACGCCGGTTTCTCGCCGTATCTCGCCATAGCATGCACGCAGTCCCGAAACGCATTCTGCTTGGCCTGGCTGCGCTGCTCCTGCTGCTGGCGCTGGTCGCGCTGGTCGCCTGGGAGTTGCTGTCTTCCGCGGTCGAAGCGCGCTTCCTCGCCAAGACCGCGCAGCGCATGACCTACGAGGTGCGCCCCGGCCCGTCCGAGCGCATCCGCTATCCCGGTTTGGGGCCGTATGACCAGCGCCTCGGCTACAGCATTCTGCCGGATCACCTCGTCCGCCTGCAGCAGCAGGGATGGGAAATCAGCGACCAGGCCCGGATCAGCGTGCAGATGGCACGGGTCGCTGACCTCGGCCTGTTTCTGCCGTATCCCGAGAAGGACCAGAGCGGCCTGACGCTGCTCGACAGCACGGGCAAGGCGCTTTATCAGTCACGCCACCCGGTACGGGTCTACGACAAGTTCGAGGCTATCCCCGAAGTTCTGGTCGACGCCCTGCTCTACATCGAAAACCGCGAACTGCTGGCCGAGCAGTTCCCCACCCGCAACCCGGCGGTGGAATGGGACCGACTGGCGCAGGCCTTGCTGGAAAAAGGCATCAGCGTGATCGACCGCGACCGCAACGTTCCCGGTGGCAGCACCCTGCCGACGCAGATCGAGAAATACCGCCATTCGCCCGAGGGCCTGACCGCGGGCATGGGCGAGAAACTGCGGCAGATGGCGACCGCCAGCCTGCGCGCCTATCTGCAAGGACCCAACACCCTGCCGATGCGGCGCAAGCTGGTCAAAGCCTACCTCAACACCGTGCCGCTCGCCGCCGCGCCGCGCTTCGGCGAAGTCCACGGCATCGGCGACGGCTTGTGGGCCTGGTACGGGATCGATTTCGCGACGCTCAACCAGACACTGTCCCGTCCTCCCCGGGAGGACGACCCCGAATACGCGAGCGCACTGAAACATGCGCTGTCGCTCATCGTCTCGGTGCGCCGGCCGTCCTATTACCTCGCCACCAACCGCAAGGCGCTGGATGCCCTCACCGACGACCATCTCGAACTCCTGGCCAGTGCCGGGATCATTCCGCGCGAACTGGCGGAGCGCGCCAAGCAGGTCAAGCTGCGCGGCCCGGCCGACCGCGTCGATCCGCCGCCGCCCCGCTTCGTCGAACAGAAAGCCGCCAACGCGCAGCGCAACCGCCTCGCCTCCCTGCTCGGCATCGCGCAGCTCTACGATCTCGACCGCCTCGACCTGCAGGCCCGCACCACCATCAACCAGGCGGCCCAGCAGCAGGTCGGCAAGTTTCTGCAGAGTCTCGACAAACCCGAGGCGGTAGCGGCGGCCGGATTGATCGGCCATCGCCTGCTCAAGCCCGACAACGATTTTTCCAAGGTGATCTACAGCTTCACCCTGTATGAAAAAGCGCCGACCGGCATCCATCTGCGGGTCCAGGCCGACAACCTCAACCAGCCGTTCGACATCAACAGCCAGGCCAGGCTCGATCTCGGCTCGACCGCCAAGCTGCGCACCCTGGTGACCTATCTGGAAATCATTGCTCGGCTGCACGCCGACTACCGCGCACTCGACAAGGCCGCACTCGAGCAGAAAGCCCAGCCGCAGCGCGATGTGCTGTCGCAGTGGGTCGCCACCATCCTGCTCGATCATCCCGACATCGAACTGGCCGACCTGCTCAATGGCGCGATGAGCCGGCAGTATTCGGCGGCGCCCGAGGCTTTCTTCACCGGCGGCGGACTGCACCATTTCGCCAACTTCGACGTCAAGGACAATAGCCGGGTGATGGACGTGTGGGAGGCGACGCGCAATTCCGTCAACCTGGTGTTCATCCGCATCATGCGCGACATCGTCCGCCACTACGCCAGCCACACTCCCGGCGCGGCTGCGCGAATACTCGACGATGCCAGCAACCCGTTGCGCCAGTCCTACCTGGCACGTTTTGTCGATCAGGAGGGGCGCCTGTTCATCAATCGCTTCTACCAGCGCCACAAGGATCTCACTGCCGCGCAACGGGAGGCCAACCTGTACGAGCGCATGCGTCTGACGCCGCGTCGTTTCGCCGCGGTGTACCGCTACCTCGACCAGCGCGCTGGCTACGAGGAGTTCGTGGCGGCGCTGCAGCAGCAGATCCCGACCAGCAAGAGCCTCACGGAGCGCGTACTGCAGAGCCTCTATGAAGAACATGCGCCCGACGCGTACAGCCTCGCCGACCGCGGCTACATCGCACAGATCCATCCGCTCGAATTGTGGCTGGTGCAATACCTGCGCAGCTTTCCGCAGGCCGACCTCAAGGAGCTGATCGCAGCCAGCGCCGAAGAGCGCGAAGCCGTCTACCAGTGGCTGTTCAAGACCAGCCGCAAGAACGCCCAGGACATCCGCATCCAGTCGCTGCTCGAGGTCGAGGCCTTCGACAAGCTGCTGGTCGACTGGAAGCGGCTGGGCTTTCCGTTCGACAGCATCACCCCGTCCTACGCCACGGCCATCGGCAGTTCGGGCGATCGCCCCGCAGCCCTGGCCGAGCTGATGAGCCTGCTGGTCAATGACGGCGTGCGGATCCCCACCACCAGCCTCACCGAGCTGCATTTCGCCGTCGGCACGCCTTACGAAACCCGCTTGGTGCGCAAGCCGCCGCCGGGTGAGCGCCTGCTGCCGGCGGAGCTTGCACAAACCGTGCGCCTCGCCCTGGCGCAGGTGGTGGAGCGCGGCACCGCCGTGCGTCTCGCCGGATCACTGAAAGATGATGCCGGCGAACCGGTGGTCATCGGCGGCAAGACCGGCACCGGCGATCACCGCTTCGAGCGCTTCGGCGCGGGCGGGCAACTGCTCGAGTCACGCGTCGTCAACCGCACCGCCACCTTCGTCTTCTATCTGGGCGAGCGCTACTTCGGCACCCTCACCGCGCTGGTGCCGGGCGAGCAGGCCGGCAAGTTCGAATTCACCAGTTCGCTCACCGCGCAGCTGCTGAAGATGCTGTTGCCGCAGCTGCGGCCGCATCTTTTCCCGCAGGGCATTCCCGCTGCGGCGAAGCCTGTCGTCGAACCGGCACCCCAGCCCGCGCCGGTCGTCGCGCGCGAAAAGCCGGAAGGAGCGACCAGCCAGGCGAGCCCACCGCCGGTGGACAAGATGCCGATCAGCGGCTTCCCGGAAGACCTCGAGCCGAGCACGGAGATCCCTTTCCCCGAGGAGCTTGAGCCACCCGGAATCGAAGTACCCGCAACGCCTGCAGCGGTCGAGTAAATCGGGTATCCTCGAAGCTGCATTCCCAGGCCGCACCATGAAGGACATCCATCCCCTGATCGAGCACACCCCGGCGGATTCCGGCAACGTCAGCATTCCCGCGCTGCGGGTCTTGTCGGAGATCACCACCAGTCTCAGCAGCGACTCCAACGTCGAGCAGCTGCTGGGGCGCTTTCTCACCACCATGATCCGCCTCGCGGGCGCGCAGGCCGGTGCGGTGCGCGTCATCACCGACGATCGCTCCCACCTGCGCCTGATCAGTGCCGTCGGCCTGCCGCCGGAACTGGTCGAGCACGAGAACCTGGTGAGCGTCGAGTGCGGGGTCTGCGGCAAGGCGGCGCGCGAGGTGACGGTGAGCAGCTGGAACAACGTCGCCTTCTGCAAGCGCCAGGCGGGCGACGCCTACTTTACCGGCACCTGCAGCAGCGTGGTGGCGGTGCCGCTGATGCACAAGAACAAGGTGATGGGCGTCTACAACCTGTTCCTCGAGGAAGGCAAGAGCGTTCCCGAGGATATCCGTCTGCTGTTCCGCTCAATCAGCGAGCACCTCGGCATCGCCCTGGAAAACGCGCGGCTGACGCGCGAGAACATGCGCATCTCGCTGATGAACGAACGGCAGATGCTGGCCAACCAGATCCACGACTCGCTGGCGCAGACGCTGGCCTACGCCAAGATGCGGCTCACCGTATTGAGCGACGCGATGCGCCACGAGGACTACCCCAAGGCCAACCGCTATCTCGGCGACGTCGAGGAAGCGGTCGATCTGGCCTACGCCGACCTCAGGGACCTCATCACCCAGTATCGCGACCGCATCAACCCGCGCGGCCTGGTCCCGGCGATCCAGGAACTCGCCAAGAGCTTCCGCAAGAAGGCCAATGCCGACGTCGATTTCCTCAACCTGGTCCAGGACGTCAACCTCTCGCCGGAGGAGGAGATCCAGGTCTTCCACATCATCCAGGAATCGCTGTACAACATCGCCAAGCATGCCCGCGCCCGGCACGTCGTCATCACCTTCGACCTCGAGGACGGCCAGTACATCGTCAACGTCGCCGACGACGGCGTCGGCGTGCAGAAAAAGAACCAGGAATCGTCCACCATGGGCAAGAGCTTCGGCCTCACCATCATGCGCGAGCGCGCCGCCAAGCTCGAAGGCAAGCTGATGATCGAAAGCCGGCCCGCGGGAGGCACGGTGGTGCGCCTGGTGTTCCCGCAGCACAAATCCGAGCAGGCCGCATGAACGCCATGACCCGCATCATCCTGGTCGACGACCACACCCTGTTCCGCAAGGGCCTCGCCGAACTGCTCGAACAAAGCGGCAGCATCGAGGTCAGCGCCTTCACCGGCAACCCGGACGAGGTCGACACGCTGCTCAAGGCGCATCGCCCCGACGTGCTGATCCTCGATCTCAACATGCCTGGCACCGACGGCATCACCCTGATGCAGCAGCTGCGCAGCGACGGCCACACCCTGCCGGTGCTGATCCTTACCC
>JBAPWR010000415.1:0-1593 GCA_049283775.1 Thiobacillus sp. | reverse complement strand
GCCCAAGCCCTTCGACGTCGACCAGGCGCTGGAACTCGTACGCCGTGCGCTGGCCGAAAGCGCCAGCCGAGACACGCCGGCGCCGAGCGAGTCGCCAGTGACCGAAATGCTCGGCCAGGCGCCGGCGATGCAGGAAGTGTTCCGTGCGATCGGCCGTCTCAGCCAGTCGCACGCCACGGTGATGATCACCGGCGAATCCGGCAGCGGCAAGGAACTGGTGGCGCGCGCATTGCACCGCCACAGCCCGCGCGCCACCGGCCCCTTCATCGCCCTGAACACAGCGGCCATCCCCAAGGATCTGCTGGAGTCGGAACTGTTCGGCCATGAGCGCGGCGCGTTTACCGGCGCGGCGGCGCAACGGCGCGGGCGTTTCGAACAGGCCGACGGCGGCACCCTGTTCCTGGACGAGATCGGCGACATGCCGTCCGAACTGCAGACCCGGTTGCTGCGTGTGCTGTCCGACGGCCAGTTCTATCGCGTCGGCGGCCACACCCCGATCAAGGTCAACGTGCGGGTGATCGCCGCGACCCACCAGGACCTGGAAACGCGGGTGCGCGAAGGCCTGTTCCGCGAGGATCTGTTTCATCGCCTCAACGTCATTCGCCTGCGCCTGCCGGCGCTGCGTGAACGGCGCGAGGACATTCCGCTGCTGGTGCGCCACTTCATGCAGAAGAGCGCGCGCGAACTGGGGATGGAGGCCAAGGGCGTGTCGGAGGCCGCGATGAAGACCCTGGTCAACCTGCCCTGGAGCGGCAACGTGCGCCAGCTCGAAAACGTCTGTCACTATCTGACGGTGATGGCGCCCGGCCAGGTGGTCGAAGTCGGCGACCTGCCGGCCGACCTGATGCAGGGCAGCGCCGCGCCGCAGGGCGGCGACTGGCTGCAGGGACTGGCTGCCGAGGCGAGCGCACGGCTGGCGCGCGGCGAGGCGTCGATCCTCAACGAACTGACCCAGGCCTACGAAAAGACCCTGATCGAGGTGGCCCTGCGCCATACCGGCGGACGCCGCATCGAGGCCGCCCATCTGCTGGGCTGGGGGCGCAACACCTTGACGCGCAAGATCCACGAACTGGGAATGGACGCCGCGCCGGAAGACGAGGCCTGACTGAAGCAGGCAAAAAAGAAGCCGGCATCAGCCGGCTTCTTGCTATCTACTACTCCCTCCCCCTTGAGGGGCTGCGGAAGGGTCGCTGCAAAGCAGCGGGGCACCCGCCGGCGTACTCCTTGCGGGTGTGAGGGTTGGGGTGGGGGTGTCAACAGTCAGAGGCCGGTGGGTGCCCGGCTTCAATGTCTTGGGTTGACCCTTCTCAGGCCGCCTGCGCTTCCTGCAGCAGCTTCTGGATTTCGCCCTTCTGGTACATCTCGATCATGATGTCGGACCCGCCGATCAGTTCGCCCTTCACGTAGAGCTGCGGGAAGGTCGGCCAGTTGGCGTAGAACTTCAGGTTCTCGAAAATCTCCGGATCGGCCAGCACGTTCACCGCCAGAAAATCCTTCACGCCGCAGGCCTGAAGCACCTGGGCCGCGCGCGACGAGAAGCCGCACTGGGGAAATTGCGGCGTGCCTTTCATGTACAGCACGACAGTGTTGTTG
>JBAPWR010000414.1:0-1778 GCA_049283775.1 Thiobacillus sp. | reverse complement strand
CGTCCAGCGCATCGATCTCCTTCAGGACTTCCTCGGTGGTATCGATCTGCCGTTCAAAACCAGGATCGCTGGCATCGATGACATGAAGCAGCAACGCGGCGTCAAGCGCTTCTTCGAGCGTCGACTTGAATGACGCGACCAGCCCGTGAGGCAGGTTCTTGATGAAGCCGACCGTGTCGCTGACCAGCACACGCGGGACGCTGTCGGGGTACAGGGTGCGCACGGTGGTGTCGAGCGTCGCGAACAGCTTGTTGGCGACCAGCACCTCGCTTCCGGTGAGCGCACGCATCAGGGTCGACTTGCCCGCGTTGGTGTAACCGACCAGCGCCACGCTGGCGAGCCCCTGGTGTGCCTGCCGCCGGGCGCGCTGCGTCTTGCGTTCGACATCCATCGCAGCGATCTCCTTCTGCAACTCTGCGATGCGGTCACGAATCTTGCGTTTGTCGAGTTCGGTGTGCGACTCGCCGGCGCCGCGACCGCCGACGCCGCTGCGCTGCCGCCCCTGCGGTCCCGCAAGTTTGGCTGCCTCGCGCAGGCGCGGTGCCAGATAACCCAGACGCGCGATCTCGACCTGTGCACGCGCAGCGGGAGAACGGGCGTTGCGGTGGAATATCTCGAGGATGACCATGGTGCGATCCATCACCTGGCAACCGACCTCGTTTTCGAGATGGCGCGCCTGCGAAGGTGAGATCTCGTGGTCGATGAAGATCACGTCGATCGGGTGGGGCGAGACTTCATCCTCTAGACCCTCGACGAAGTTGGAGAGACGGTGCAAGGGATTCTGTGCTGCCTGGTCGGCCCCGATCTCGCCAAGCGGTTCGCTGTTGACGAAGCGGCGGATGTCCTGCCGCTTGCCCACGCCGAGATAGGCGGTCGAGTCGAACCCGGAGCGTTTCTGCATGAAAGTGCGGATGACCGTAAACCCCAGAGTCTTCGCCAGTTCGCGCAACTCGGCCAGTGACGCCTCGAACTCGACGTCGCTCACGCTCGGCAGTTGTACCGACGCTGCGATGGCGTACCGGGGCTTTTCCTTGACTTCGTTTTGCATGCGGCGCGTGCTTCTGAGGGGGCGAAGCAAAGCATTATCCGCCAATGTGTCGGCGCAGGTTTTGCGTTGTATGGAGATGCTTGGGGCGGGGTGATGAACAGGGATTAAAAGAGCCACTTTTGCATGAACTGTGCGTGGCCCATGCCAGGGTCGAGGCGGTAATCGTCGAATCCCAGTTTCTCGTAGAGCGTCCGTGCGGAAAGGTTGCCGGAGAGGACTTCCAGGGTCAGCTTGCAGGCGCCGCGCTCGCGCGCGATGGCTTCGACCTCGGCGAACATCTGTGCGGCGACGCCGCGCCGGCGGTGAGCCGGCAGCACCACGACATCATGGATGTTGACCAGCGGACGGCAGGCGAAGGTGGAGAAGCCCTCGATGGCGTTGATCAGTCCGACGGCAGTGCTGCCCTCGAACGCCAGCACGCTGAAGATGAAGGGCCGCGTCGCCAGTCCGGCGATCAGGTTGGTGCGGGCGAACTCGCTCAGCGCCTCACCGCCGCCGGCGGGGTCGCGTGCATAGGTGTCGAGCAATTCGACCAGGGCGGCAGCGTGTGACGGCTCGTCGTAGCGCGCGCGAACGATCTCGATCATGGCCTTCGACAGCCTCAGGCCGAGCGGTGCAGCAGGGATTCAGCCATCGGCCCGGATGCGCATCGACAGGTCGACGGCGCGGACGTGCTTGGTCAGCCCGCCGATGGAAATGCGGTCGACTCCGGTTTCGGCCACCGCGCGCA
>JBAPWR010000413.1:0-12085 GCA_049283775.1 Thiobacillus sp. | reverse complement strand
GGGTGGCCTCGGCCGCTGCGGATTTGGCTTGCTTGCTGACAGCAGTGTTGTCGCTCATGCGTGGGTCTCCTTACTCGATGGTGATGCGGCGCGGCTGTGCTGCCTGGCGTCGCTGGATGCTGATATGCAGCACGCCGTCGCGATAGCGCGCCCCGACTTGATTGGGGTCGACGTCGTCGGGCAGGCTGACGACACGCCGGAAACGCCCGGCATAGCGTTCATCGATGTGCACGGTGGACTTTTCCTCCTTGCCGGGAAGTTCCGGCTTGCGTTCGCCGGCAATGGTCAGCACCGCCTTTTCCAGCTGCACGTCGATGGCGTCGGGGTCGATGCCGGGCGCGAAGGCGTAGATTTCCACCGAGTTTGGCGTGCTGCCGACGTTCAGGGCCGGAAAGCCGCCGCGGTTGAGCCCGCGGATGCTGGGCGAAAGGTCGAGCGCCTGCTGCATCTCTTGCTGCAGACGGTCGAGTTCGGCGAACAGGTCGCGCGGATACAGGGATCGATAGGGCATGTTTCCCTCCTTACAAGTCGCTGGCAACCCATCAGTCGATGGGTGATGGCAGGGAAATTGGGCCTGGCGCGATGAATTCAAGCGCTTGATGTTTCGCCCCGACGGCTGCATATACTGAGACATTCGATCCGCTCGCCACTCAGCAATAGGATTCGCATGCAATTCAAGGACTACTACCAGACCCTCGGCGTGGCTCGTGACGCCGGCGCAGACGAAATCAAGAAGGCCTTTCGCAGGCTGGCGCGCAAATACCACCCGGACGTTTCGAAGGAAGCGGATGCCGAGCAGCGCATGCGCGAGGTCAACGAAGCCTACGCGGTGCTCTCCGATCCGGAAAAGCGCGCCGCCTATGACCAACTCGGCCAGGGTTATCAGACCGGACAGGATTTCCGCCCACCGCCCGACTGGGACGCTGGATTCGAGTTCTCCGGGCGCGGCTTCTCGCCGCACGAGGCTGCCGATTTCAGCGACTTCTTCGCGGAGCTGTTCGGCCGCATGGGCGGTGGTCAGGCCGGGTTTGGAACACGCGGCGGCCCTTACCAGGCACGCGGCGAAGACCATCACGCCAAGGTGCTACTGGACCTCGAGGACGCCTTCAGCGGAGCGACCCGACAAATCAACCTGCAGGTGCCGACGATGGATGCGCAGGGCCGTGTACATCTGAACACGCGTACCCTCAACGTGAAGATTCCGCGCGGCGTCAAGGAGGGCCAGATCATTCGACTCGCCGGCCAGGGCGCGCCAGGGGCGAGTACGTCGACAGCCGGCGACCTGTTGCTGGAAGTGCATTTCAAGCCGCATCCGCGCTTGCGGCCAGACGGCCGCGACCTGCATCTCAGCCTGCCCGTTGCACCCTGGGAAGCGGCGCTCGGCGCCATCATCGCGGTCGATCTGCCGGGGGGTAGCGTCAAGGTGCGAATTCCCGAAGGAGCGCAGAGCGGACGGCAGTTGCGGGTACGGGGCAAGGGCATTCCCGGCGAGCCGCCGGGTGACCTGCTGCTCGATATCCAGGTGGTGCTGCCACCGGCCGACTCCCCGAGGGCAAGGCAGCTTTACGAAACCATGGCGCGCGAACTCGCCTTCGACCCGCGCCGCGAAGGGAGGATGTGAGCATGCGCGACGAGGACGTTCTGATCGGCAGCTTGCTGGAAGACTCCTGGCTGACGCTGGAGCAGCTCGCGGCCGCCTGCTCGGTCGAACCGGACTGGCTGATGCTCCACATCGAGGCGGGCCTGTTCCCGCACGCCGAATGCGTGGCCGGTACCTGGCGCTTCTCCGCTGCGGGGCTGGCACGGGCCCGGCGCATGCGGCAGCTGGAGCGCGATTTCGACGCCGTACCCGAGCTCGCCGCGCTGATGGCCGACCTGCTCGAAGAAGTCGATACGCTGCGCGCCCGCCTGCGCCGCGCCGGGCTGGAGTGAGCGTGCATTCCCGCCCGTCCGGCGTCGCCGTCGACTGAAGTCCGGCGATGGGAAATCCGTCCGACCGTTTCATCCTGCGCCTGTTCTGGCTCACCCTGGCGCTTGCGCTGCTGATCCTGCTGTGGCGGGGACTGCCGGTGATCGAGGCCTGGTTCGCGCCTGAGGAGGCTACGCCGCGAACCGTGACGGCACGCGGCGAACTCGCTGCGGACGAGCGCTCCACCATCGAGTTGTTCGAGCAGGCGCGGGGTTCCGTGGTGTTCATCACCACCCGTTCCCTGGTTCGCGATTTCTGGACGCGCGATGTTTTTTCAGTGCCGCGCGGCAGCGGTTCGGGCTTCATCTGGGACGATGCAGGCCACGTGGTGACCAACTGGCACGTGGTGCAGAACGTCAGCGAGGCGATGGTCAAGCTGGCCGACGGGCGCAGCTACAAGGCCGCACTGGTGGGCGCAAGCCCGGCCCACGACATCGCGGTGATGCGGATCGGCGTGGGCTTCGGGCGGCCGCCGCCGGTGCCGCTGGGCACCAGCCACGACCTCAAGGTCGGGCAGAAGGTCTTTGCCATCGGCAACCCTTTCGGTCTCGACTGGACGCTGACCACCGGCATCGTTTCAGCGCTCGACCGTTCGCTCGCCGGCGACAACGGCCGGACCATCGAGCACCTGATCCAGACCGACGCCGCCATCAACCCCGGCAACTCGGGCGGACCGCTGCTGGATTCCGCCGGCCGCCTGATCGGCATCAACACCGCGATCTACAGCCCGAGCGGGGCAAGCGCGGGGATCGGTTTCGCGGTGCCGGTGGATACCCTTAACCGGGTGGTGCCGCAACTCATCCGCGACGGTCAATATCTTCGCCCCACGCTCGGCATCGAGGTCGACGACAGCCTCAACGAACGCCTCAAACGACAACTCGGAGTGACGGGGGTGGTCGTGCTGCGGGTTGCTCCCGGGTCTGGGGCCGATCGAGCCGGCATGCTGGGGGCAACGACCTCGCGTGATGGCGAAATCGTTCCCGGCGACATCATCCTGTCGATCGACGAGAACCCCGTGGAGAGTGTCGGCAAGCTGCTGGCACGCCTGGATCAGTATCAGGTCGGCGATACGGTTCGGGTTAGGGTTTCGCGCAAGGGCCGTCAGCTGACTCTGGATGTCGCGCTGCAGCCCGGAGTGTGAGCACACACTCCGGGCTGCCTGCTTGGGGTTGATTCGGCACCAGGCGTCGCGGATAGGCCCCTTGGTCCGTGACGGCTTCCGGCCAGCCAACAGCAGGCTACGCTGACGAGGGAGCCAAGTTGACCACTCTGCTGCAGTTCATCCGGCTGACCAGGTACGATCGGCTTCGGCAATCCTCAAAGCGAGATTCCCAGGCGCTCCAGCAATCCCTGCAGTTCATCCGCGCTGGCGAAATTCAGCGTCAGCCGGCCGCCCCCCTTGCTGTTGGTATGCACATGGGCGGTCATGCCAAGGGCGTCGGACAAGGCCTCCTCCAGGCGCAGCGTATCGCGCGAGACTGCGGGCTTGTCAGCGTCCGGAAGCGCATCCTTGAGCCGCGCCACCCGCCGCTCGACCTCGCGCACCGACAGTCCTCGGGTCTCGATTTCGTGCGCCAGCTCGCGCTGGGCGTTGGCGTGCAGCGGCAACAACGCTCGGGCGTGCCCCATCTCGATCAGCCCGGCGGTGAGCATGTCCTGCACTGGTCGCGACAGATTGAGCAGGCGCAGCAGGTTCGACACCGCCGCGCGTGACTTGCCCAGCGCCTGCGCCACCGCATCGTGAGTCATGCCGAATTCGTGGATCAGTCGTTGCAGGCCGTGGGCTTCATCGATGGCATTGAGGTCCTCGCGCTGGATGTTCTCGATCAGCGCCATCGCCGCCACCGCATTGTCTGCCACCTCGCGTACCAGCACGGGAACTTCGGCCATCCCGGCGAGCTGGGCGGCACGCCAGCGCCGTTCGCCGGCGATGATCTCGAAGCCCTCAGCCAGTTCGCGCACCAGGATCGGCTGCATCAGACCCTGCGCACGGATCGAATCGGCCAGTTCCTGCAGCGATTCGCTGTCCATTTGGGTACGCGGCTGGTATTTGCCGGGCTGCAACTGGGTCACTGCCAGCATCCGCAAGTCGCCCTGCGGCGGCGCGGCGCTGTCCTCGCCACCGAGCAATGCGTCGAGCCCGCGCCCGAGTCCCTTGAGTTTGGCCATTATGCTGTCTCCCTTGTTGTGATGCCTGCGCGCCGCAATGTCTCTTCCGCCAGTTCCAGGTAGGCTTTCGCGCCCTTGCAATGGCGGTCGTAAGCCAGCACCGGCAAGCCGTGGCTGGGTGCCTCGGCGAGCCGGACATTGCGTGGAATGACGGTGTCATAAACCTTGTCGCCGAAATGCGCCTTGAGCTGGTCCGACACCTGCTGTGCCAGCGTGCTGCGGGGATCGAACATCACCCGCAGCAGGCCCTCGATCTGGATGCCCGGGTTGAGCCGCTGCTTGACTTTCTTGATGGTCGCGACCAGATCGGTCAGCCCCTCCAGCGCGTAATACTCGCACTGCATCGGAATCAGCACCGACTGCGCCGCGGCAAAGGCGTTGACGGTCAGCAGGTTCAGGGTCGGCGGACAATCCAGCAGGACAAAATCGTAGTCGTCGGCCACCTGCGCCAGCGCGACTTTCAGGCGCAGATCGCGCTGCTCCAGATTCACCAGGTCGATTTCCGCGCCAGCGAGTTCACGGTTGGCCGGAATCAGGTCGAAATGTCCCGGCTCCGAACGCATCCGTGCATCACGCACGCTGACCTGATTGAGCAGGATCTGATAGACGGTCGGCAGCGCGGTACGCTTCTCGATGCCCGCACCCATGGTCGCGTTGCCTTGCGGGTCGAGGTCGGCGAGCAGCACGCGCTGGCCATGTTCGGCGAGTGCAGCAGCAAGATTGACCGCCGTCGTGGTTTTTCCCACCCCGCCCTTTTGGTTGGCTATTGCCAGGATTCGGCTCATTCAACAGACTCCAGAACTATCAAGTGGCGGGTCGCATCGAGCCCCGGAACTACCAGGGCGTGATCGGCGCGCACCTGAACACCCGCCGGCAACAGCGCGATTTCCTCGTTCGGATACAAGCCCTTCATCGCCAGCCAGCAGCCGCCAGGCTCGAGCAGATGGCGGGTCAATGTGACGAACTCCCTCAAATCGGAAAACGCCCGCGAGGTGATGACGTCGAATCCATTGACCGGTTTGGGCCCAGCCTTCTCCCCCTCTCCCGCTTGCGGGGGATAACCAGCGACTTGCCTGCTTGCAGGCTTAGTCGATTGGCTAGTAGATCCATCAGGATTGGGAAGCGGAGGACGGTAATCCTCTACCCGACCGGTCACCACATTCACATTGTCCAGCCCGAGCTCGGCCTTGGCCTGCAGAAGAAAAGCGGTTTTCTTGGCAATGCTGTCGATCAAAGTCACCTGCAGATTCGGGCGCGCGATCGCCAGTGGAATCCCTGGCAGGCCGCCACCGCTGCCGACATCGAGCAGGTTGATCGTTCCGGGCATCACGTTTGCCGCTTTGTCCCCGAAGGGGGGCACCCCCTTGAGGGGAGAGGATTGAGAAGACGGTGAGCGTTCAAACACCAATGCATCCAAGATTCCAACCACCGCCAGCGAATCGAGCAAATGGTGACTGACCATGCGCTCCGCTTCGCGCACCGCGGTGAGGTTGTAGACGCGATTCCACTTGTCCAGCAGGCCCAGGTAGGCCAGCAGCTTTTCCTCCGCGCCTTCAGGCAATGCCAGACCGAGGGCGGCGATTCCCGCCGAAAGTTGTTGTGCAACGGTCATGCGTTTTCGTTAATCGGGCTGGGCATCACAATAGCTCCCTCTCCCGCAAGCGGGGGGAGGGTTGGGGAGGCATCAGGCTTGAAGCCGCGCTTGGCGTATACCAGCAGAACGGAGATCGCCGCCGGGGTGATGCCCTGCATCCTGGCTGCCTGACCGAGGGTTTCCGGTCGGGCCTTCTGCAGGCGCTGGCGCACTTCCATCGACAAGCCGGTAAGCCGGCTGTAATCGAGATCCGGCGGCAGGCGCAGGCTTTCCTGCTCACGATGCCTTTCCACCTCCTCGTTCTGGCGATCGATGTAGCCCTGGTACTTGGCGGTGATCTCGACCTGCTCGGCCACGCGTGGATCGGCCACCCCCTCCCCGCCACCCGGCAGTGCCAATACCTGTGAATAGTCGAGGTCGGGACGGCGCAACAATTCGAACAGGTTGTATTCGCGCTCTATCGTCTGACCGATCAGGCGGTTTGCCTCGTCGGCAGGCAGGATGGTCGGGTTGACCCAAGTTGATTTCAGCCGCTCTGTTTCACGTGAAACCGCATCGCGCTTGCGGTTGAAAGCGTCCCAGCGGGCGTCGTCGACCACGCCCAGTTGACGGCCGATCTCGGTCAGCCGCATGTCGGCATTGTCCTCGCGCAGCTGCAGGCGGTATTCGGCGCGGCTGGTGAACATGCGGTAGGGCTCGGAGACGCCGCGGGTGATAAGGTCATCGACCAGCACGCCGAGATAGGCCTCGTGCCGCCCCGGGGTCCAGGCATCGCGCCCCTGCACCCGCAATCCGGCGTTGATTCCGGCCAGCAGGCCCTGCGCGGCGGCTTCCTCGTAGCCGGTGGTGCCGTTGATCTGCCCGGCAAAAAACAAGCCCTCGATCGACTTGGTTTCCAGCGAGGCCTTCAGATTGCGCGGGTCGTAATAGTCGTATTCGATGGCGTAACCCGGGCGCAGGATGTGCGCCTGCTCGAGCCCCGGGATCGAGCGCACGATATTCAGTTGCACGTCGAAAGGCAGCGAAGTCGAGATGCCGTTGGGGTAGATCTCGTGGGTAGTAAGGCCCTCGGGTTCGAGGAAAATCTGGTGGCTGGCCTTGTCGGCGAAGCGGGTGATCTTGTCCTCGATCGACGGGCAATAGCGCGGCCCGACCCCCTCGATCACGCCGGTATACATCGGCGAGCGGTCCAGACCGCCGCGGATGATCTCGTGCGTCTGTGCGGTGGTATGGGTGATCCAGCAGGGACGCTGCTCGGGATGCATAGCGCCATTCCCCATGAAGGAGAAAACCGGCGCCGGATCGTCGCCGGGTTGCACCTGGGTCCGGCTGTAATCGATGCTGCGTCCGTCGATCCGTGGCGGAGTGCCGGTCTTCAGACGCCCGACCGGCAGCTGCAGTTCGCGCAGCCGGGCCGCAAGCGAAACCGCGGGCGGATCGCCCATGCGCCCGGCCTCGAAATTCTCCAGCCCCACATGCACCAGGCCGGCCAGGAAGGTGCCTGTGGTCAGGACCACCGCCCGGCCGCTGAAGAGGATGCCGATCTGGGTTCTGACCCCGACGACGCGGTCACCGTCGAGCAGCAGATCGTCCACCGCCTGCTGGAAGATGGTGAGATTCGGCTGGTTTTCCAGGCGCTGGCGGATCGCTGCCTTGTACAGCAACCTGTCGGCCTGCGCGCGGGTGGCACGCACCGCCGGGCCCTTGGAGGAATTGAGGGTACGGAACTGGATGCCGGCTTCATCCGTCGCCAATGCCATTGCGCCGCCAAGTGCATCGACCTCCTTGACCAGATGGCCCTTGCCGATACCGCCGATCGATGGATTGCACGACATCGCGCCCAGGGTTTCGATGTTGTGCGTCAGCAGCAGGGTTTTCACGCCCATGCGCGCAGCCGCCAGCGCGGCCTCGGTGCCGGCATGGCCACCGCCGACCACGATCACATCGAAGGAATCTGGGAATTTCATCGCCGCCATTCTAACCGCTGGCGCTTTTCGTTTCACGTGAAACACGTCGCGGCGCACCCGGCGATGCAGTCGGACAGGCTGTCAGCCCGCAGCAGACTTGGCTTCCAGCGCTTCCCAGCGGGTCAGCGCGTCGAGCAACTCGGCCTCGATGGCTTCGCTGCGGGCCTGCAGGCCCGCAGCATCCTGCGCCTGGCTTTGGTACAGCGCCGGATCGGCCAGTCTGGCGGCGAGCTCCGCCTGCTCCGCTTCGAGCGCCTCGATCCGCGCGGGCAATGATTCGAGCTCGCGCGCCTCCTTGTAGCTGAGCTTGGTCTTTGAGGAAGCGCGAACGGCGGGCTGGACGGCAGGAGACGCCTTGACGGTTGCCGGCCGGCTGGCCGCGGTCTCGAGCTGCGTCTGCTGCCAGGCCCGCCAGTCGGCGTAACCGCCGACGATTTCGGTCAGCCTGCCGTCACCTTCGAAGACGATCGACTGGGTGACGACGTTGTCCAGAAAAGCGCGGTCGTGCGAGACGATGATCACCGTGCCGGCATAGTCCTGCAGCAGTTGCTCCAGCAACTCCAGGGTATCGATATCGAGATCATTGGTCGGCTCGTCCAGCACCAGCAGATTCGCCGGGCGGGCGAACAGCCTCGCCAGCAGCAGGCGGTTGCGCTCCCCGCCCGACAGCGCCGACACCTTGGCGCGCGCACGCTCGGCCGGGAACAGGAAATCCTCCAGATAGCTGATGACGTGCTTCTTCTGGCCGCCTATTTCGACGTAATCGGAGCCCGGGGAGATCGTATCGATCAGCGTCGCCTCGTCGTTCAGCTGGTTGCGAAACTGGTCGAAGTACGCCACCTCGAGCTTGGTGCCCTGCTTGATCCAGCCGGACTGCGGCTTCAGCTCGCCGAGGATCAGGCGAATCAGCGTGGTCTTGCCGACACCGTTGGGCCCGAGCAGGCCAAGCTTGTCGCCGCGCAGGATGGTCGTGGTGAAATCGCGGATCAGGACGCGATCTCCATAACCGTAGCTGACGTGGTCGAGTTCGGCCACCACCTTGCCGGAACGTTCGCCGGCATCGATGCGGAATCCGACCTGGCCCTGATTCGAGATGCGTGCCTCACGGGCGCGGCGCAGCGCCTCGAGTCGCCGCACGCGGCCCTCGTTGCGGGTACGGCGCGCCTCGACGCCCTTGCGGATCCACACCTCCTCCTGCTTCCAGAACTTGTCGAACTTGCGGTTATGTACCGCCTCGACTTCCAGCTGTTCGGCCTTTTTGAGCTGATAAGCCGTGAAATTGCCCCGATATTCGCGCAAATCGCCGCGATCAAGCTCGACAATGCGATTGGCGACATTATCCAGAAAGCGCCGGTCGTGGGTGATGAACAAGAGCGCGCCGCGATAGTCATTAAGCAGGTTTTCCAGCCACTCGATGGCAGAAAAGTCGAGATGGTTGGTTGGCTCATCAAGCAGCAGCAATTCCGGATCCGTAACCAGCGCACGCGCCAGCGCGACACGTTTCTTCAGTCCGCCGGAGAGCGTTTCCACCGCAGCGTCGGCATCCAGGTTCAGGCGTTGCAGGGTTTCTTCAACCCGACTGTTGAGGCGCCAGGCATCGGCAGTCTCCAACTCATGCGACAAGCGCTCAAAATCGGCGTAAACCGTCTCATCTCCTTCTGCCATCGCGTGCGCCACGGCATGATATTGCGCCAGGAGCTGCTGCGCCGCGCCCACTCCCTCCGCGACAGCCTCGAAAACGCTGTGGCCGGGCGCGAACTGTGGCTCCTGCGGAACATAGGCCAGCCGCAATCCCGGCGAGCGCCATACCTCACCGGCATCCGGCAGGCTTTCGCCGGCGATGATCTTCAGCAGACTGGACTTGCCAGTGCCGTTGCGCCCGATCAGGCCGATGCGCTCTCCGGCCTCGATCAACAGTGAAGCGCCGTCAAGCAGAGGATGGTGGCCGTAGGCAAGTTCCAGTCGGTCGAATGTCAGGAGTGGCATAGTCAGGGTCAGGACTCGGGTTTATCTTCTATTGAGGGCAGCATGAACGGCCGCGGCCATCTTCAATGCGTTGGGGGTATCGCTGTGCAGGCAGATCGTGTCTGCCCGCACCTGGGCACGTTCCTCCCCGAGCGCGCTGACCGGCTGACCGAGCGCGAGCGCCAGGGCCTGTTCGACAGCGGCCAGCGGATCGGTAATCAGCGCACCGTCTGTTTCACGTGAAACCAGCAAGCCATTGCCATGGTAACGGCGATCTGCAAAGGCCTCGTTCAGCACGCCCAGGCCGGCAGCGCGCCCTGCGGATATAAGGCAGGAATCGGCCAGACCAATCAACACCAGCTTCGGGTCATGCCCAGCCACCGCCTCGGCGATTGCCTGGGCAAGCTCGGGATTGCCGGCCGCATCGTTATAAAGCGCGCCATGCGGTTTGACATGCGCCAAGCGCAAGCCCAGGCGCAGCGATTCCTCGGCCAAGGCATCGGTTTGCTGCCGTACCCAGCTGAACACCTCTTCCGCCGATGCGGCAAGCGTGCGCCGACCAAAGCCGGCGCGATCCGGATAACTGGGGTGCGCACCCACCATCACCCCGAACTCCGCGGCCAGCCGCAACGCTGCGGCCATGCTTGCTGCGTCTCCGGCATGGCCGCCGCTGGCGATCGACACCCTGTTCAGAAAGGGCATCAGGCTGGCGTCGTCACAGCCCTCGCCGATATCGGCATTCAGCTCGATCATGCCTGTTCCCCGATTAGCCACTCCGACTCGGCCAGTGCGCGCGCTGCTTCGAGCTCGATCGTCACGAAGCGCACCGCATCGCCGGGCCGCAGTTGCGCCAGCCTGGGCCAGTCGGCCCGGATCACGCCCGCGATTACCGGGTAGCCCCCTGTCACCGGACCATCCCAGCCAAGTATGATCGGCTGGCCATTTGCCGGCACCTGCACCGCCCCCGGCAATACGCCCTGCGAAGGCAATTCGCTGCCCGCACGCGACAGCGGCGTTCCGTTCAGCCTCAGACCGCGTCGATCAGACGCTGCCGCCACCCGATATGTCCCAGCAAAGAAAGCCGCGAGCCCCGCGTCTTCGAACTGCCCGGCCTGCGGTCCCGCGACCACGCGCAAGCCGCTGTCATTCCGATCCGTCGGGGGAACGGCGCGCAGCAGCCGTTGCGCCGCCGCAGCCTCACCCAGCCTCAGCACATCCCCACGACGCAAGGCCCGGCCCTGCTGGCCACCGAATCCCCCGGGCAAGAACGTGCTCCGGCTGCCCATCGCGACAGGGACCTCGAACCCTCCGCGGACCGCCAGCCAGCAGCGACAGCCGTCCCGCGGCGCACCCAGATCAAGGGTCTCCCCCGGCTGCAGCACGAGGGTCTCGTTCCATTTCACCCCCGCGCCGCTACTGCGAGTCGCGCTAAAACATGCTCCACTGATCGCTACCGTCCCGCCTTTGGGAAATCGCAACGCCGGTCCGCTAAAGGCAAGCTCCAACCCGGCAGCTGTCGCCTCATTCCCGACCAGCCTGTTGGCAACAGCCAAGGCAGCGGGATCGGCAGCGCCGCCGCGGGGAACGCCGAGATGCTCATAGCCCGGGCGGCCCTGATCGACGACCAGGTCGCACAGGCCGGCACGCTCGATTTCGACCACGGCAAGTCCAGTCATCGTGCCTCGAACCGTACCCGGTCACCCGGCGCGAACAAAGCCGGGCTGGATTGCCGAGCGTCGAACAGCACGACCTCGGTCACCCCGACGATCTGCCAGCCGCCCGGTCCGGACGAGGGGTAGATGCCGGCATAGAATCCGCCGATGGCCAGGCTGCCGGCTGGCACCCGGACTCGCGGCTCAGCCCGGCGCGGCGCCCGCAACGTTTCCGGCAGACCAGCCAGGTAAGGGAATCCAGGCTGAAAGCCGAGAAACGCAACGCAATATTCCGCGCCCGCCTGCCGGGCTATCCAGTCTTGCTGGCTCAGGCCCGCCCGCTCGGCGAGAGCGGGGAGGTCCGGCCCTGCCTTGCCACCGTAGCTCACGACAATACGATGCAGGCGGTTTGGGCTTTTGCAAGACGGGTCCAGCGGCATTTCCAGCGCAGCACGCAAGTCGGCGGAAGCCCCGACGCCACTTCTTAACACCAACAAAATGCTGCCATCAGCAGGAATAATGGATTCAACTTCGCGAAAGTTCATGGAAACGAGCAACTGGTAGCGTGCCAGGGTATGGCGGCCGGTTTGCAGCCGTAAACCCCGATCCGTTACCCAGCGCCAGCCGCCACGGTCAGCTATCCCCTCTTTTGGTAACTCCATAACAGGACGATCTGCCTGTTCATGCTTATGCATATCTGATCAATCGCAGAAAAAATGCAGCAAGGCCGACAAGTTTACCGGCAATGTCGGGTCGATTCCTCATCAAC
>JBAPWR010000412.1:0-8951 GCA_049283775.1 Thiobacillus sp. | reverse complement strand
CCGTGGCACTGCGAGCCCTTGGACTTCAGCACCTGCTCGACGGTCTGCTTGTCGTCCTTGACGAAGGGCTGCGACAGCAGCGTGACTTCCTTGAGGAACTTCTGCACCGTACCCTCGGCGATCTTGTCCAGCATCGCGTCCGGCTTGCCGGCTTCCTTGGCCTTCTGGATCGCGACGCGGCGCTCGGTGTCGATCAGTTCTGCAGGCACGCCCGAGGCGTCCAGCGACTTCGGCTTGGAAGCGGCGATGTGCATGGCGATGTCGCGGGCCAGCGCTTCGTCACCGGTCACGTCGACCAGCACGCCGATCTTGTTGCCGTGGATGTAGCTGGCGAACTTGCCCTGCGCGTCGAGACGGACGAAGCGGCGCACCGACATGTTCTCGCCGATCTTGCCGACCAGCTCGGTACGGAAGGCTTCCACCGTGGTGCCGGCGTAGGGCAGCGCCGACAGCGCGGCGACATCGGCCGGATTCTGGTTCAGCACCATGTCGGCCAGCGCCTTCGACAGCGCGAGGAAATCGTCATTCTTGGCGACGAAGTCGGTCTCGCAGTTGACTTCGATCATGGCGGCGGACTTGCCGTCGGCGGAGATCGCGATGGTCACCACGCCCTCGGCGGCGACGCGGCCGGCGCTCTTGGCAGCCTTGTTGCCGAAGCGCACGCGCAGGATTTCCTCGGCCTTGTCCATTTCGCCGCCGGCTTCGGTCAGCGCCTTCTTGCAGTCCATCATCGGTGCGTCGGTTTTCTCGCGCAGGTCCTTGACCATGCTTGCAGTGATTTCTGCCATTTCTTGCTCCAGCTAAAGTTTCAAATTTGCATACAAAAGAAGGGGCGCACGCCCCTTCTTCGACAACACTCGACAGGGCGGCCGGAATTATTCCGCGGCCACGCCGCCTGCTTCCTCTTCCTCGACCTCGACGAACTCCTCGCCGCCGATGATCTCGCTGATCACCTGGGCGCGGCCTTCCAGCACTGCGTCGGCGATGCCGCGCGCGTACAGGCGAATGGCACGGCTGGAGTCATCGTTGCCGGGGATCACGTAATCCACGCCGTCGGGGCTGTTGTTGGTGTCGACCACGCCGATCACCGGAACGCCCAGCTTCTTGGCCTCGACCACGGCGCCCTTCTGGTAACCGACGTCGATGATGAAGATCGCGTCCGGCAGGCCGCCCATTTCGCGGATGCCGCCGAGGCTGCGGTTGAGCTTGTCGACTTCACGCTGCACGGTGAGGATTTCCTTCTTCGACAGGCGGCCAGGTTCGGCCAGCTGCGCTTCCAGGTCGTTGAGGCGCTTGATCGACTGCTTGACCGTCTTGAAGTTGGTCAGCATGCCGCCCAGCCAGCGTTGGTCGACGTAAGGCATGCCGGCACGTTCGGCTTCCTCGCGGACGATGTCACGCGCCGCACGCTTGGTGCCGACGAACAGCACCGTGCCCTTGTTGGCGGCCAGCTGGCGGACGTATTTCTGTGCGTCCTGGAACAGCGGCAGCGACTTTTCCAGGTTGACGATATGAATCTTGTTGCGATGGCCGAAAATGTACGGGGCCATCTTGGGGTTCCAGAAGCGGGTCTGGTGGCCGAAGTGGACACCGGCTTCCAGCATTTGACGCATGGTGACAGACATGAAAATCTCCTAAAGGGTTAAGCCTCCACCCGTCAGTAGCAGCGCCCCGGATTGTACGGAAACACCGCCACCCTTTAATGACAGGTGTGCGAATTTGCCCGAACCATTTCGGACAGCCGGCGATTCTAATTCGTCAGGGCGGTTTTTTCAAGGAGTTAGTAGGCTTCAGCGCTCGCGCCCGGCCTGCTGGAAGGCGCGGCTGACGGGTGAGACGAGGTATTCCATGACGCTGCGGCGGCCGAGGGTGATTTCGGCGGTGACCTGCATGCCGGGCGAGAGCCGGTAGCGCCTTCCGTCGGACAGCAGATGCGGCTCCAGCAGCGTCACCCGGGCTTTGTAGAAAAGCTGCCCCGCCTGACCGGGAGTGTGCTTGGCAGCCTCCTCAGCCGCATCGGCGCCTACCTGGGCGATGCGTCCATCCACCATGCCGTATTTATGGAAGGGGAAAGCGGCGAGCTTTACCCTGACCGGCTGCCCGGGAGTGACAAAGCCAATATCGTCGTTGCGCACCCATACCTCGGCCAGCAGGCTCTCGTTGACCGGCACCAGGGTCATGAGAATCGATCCCTGCGCCACCACCGAGCCCACGGTATGGGTGGCCAGATTCTTGATGATGCCATCCTGCGGTGCCCTGAGTTCGAGCATTGCCGCCCGGTGGGCCAGCTTGGCTCGCTCCTGGGTCAGCTGCTGCAAGCGGCTGCCGACCTGCAAACGCTCTGCCTGCAGGCGCTGCTGGTAATCGGCCCGCAGCTGGACCATACGCCTACGCGCCTGATCGATCGTTGCCTGCGTGGCGAGAATCCGGGTCTCCTGCGCGCGCAGATCCTGTTCCTTTTCGATCCGCTCGCGCGCCTTGTCGGCCGCCATGATTTTGCCGCTGAAGCCTTTCTCGGCGAGTTCGGCAAAAGCCTTCTCCTGCGATTGATAGTGTGGCAACGTCTGCGCCAGTTTTGACTGGATCTGCCGTGCGGCCGCCATTTCGTGGTGCGCTCGTTCCATCTGGCTGGCAGCCTCTGAAATGGCTGTGGCGAGAGCGAGCCGGTTGGCCTGGTAGTGGGCCGATACCTGCGAATAGACCCGTTCGGAATCATCAGGTAGCCGCCGCAGGGAGGCGCCGGACAGTTCTGCCTCGATCCGCCGCAGGCTGAGCCGCTGGGTCTGGTAATCCGATTCGACCGAGAGGCTGTCAGCCTGGCTCAACACCGCGTCCATCCGGATCAAAACCTGATCTTTCCTGACCGCATCCCCCTCACGGACGAGGATGGCCTTGACGACTCCCGCCTCGGCGGGCTGTACGATCTTGATCTGGGTGGTCGGGACCAGTTTCCCCTGTGCCGAAGCCACGATGTCGAGTTGTCCCCAGAAGGCCCACGCCAGCAGTGCCATCACCAGAGCCAGCAGCAGGTACAGGGTCCAACGCGCCATTCCGAGAGGCGCCCGCAGTGGGTCGTGCAGCATCATCAAAGCAGCGAAACCGAACCGCCGGCGTTCCCGGCGAGAGGCTCGGCCAATTGCAGCGATGAGCCAGAAGCGGAGGCAGCGGGCCCATCCTGGGCCTGCATGTAGCCCGTCCCTTCGAGTGCCCCGTCACGGCAAGCATCATCGGTCAGATCGCCACACAAGGAATCGGCATCGCTGCAGCTGGGGCAGGCCCCAACCCGGGCATGACTCAGCGGCCATGCGGTCAGGCTCGAGTCCGTCGAGCATATGGTGTCGAACTGATCGACCATGCCAACGAAATCGAAGCGTTCCAGCTTGCAGTCGAGCAGCGGGGCAGCGGAATCCGGCTCGAAGCCTGCAGAGGCTTCCCGGATCATTTGCAGGGTGGCGATACCCCGATAGCCTGCCCTGTTCGCAAAACAGTTCTTGAGCTCGATCTGATCGCCCTGACAGACCGCCAGGATCGAGACGCCGGCGACTTTCGTTTCGTCCCCTCTTTCTGATGCTGGAAACCCGGTATTCATTCCTGTCCAGCCTGCGCAGCCTCGGCTGCCGATTGCATCTTCCCCATCCTGATCACGCCATCCAGCTGCAGATTTCTCGGCAACTGATGGGCGATGAAAATCATCGTCACCTCGCCTTTCAGCTGGTTGATGGTCTGGGCGAACGCTTCGGCCGTGGCCGGGTCGAGGTTGCTGGTGGCTTCGTCGAAGATCAGCACCTTGGCGCGCTTGAGCAGGGCCCTAGCGATGGCGATGCGCTGTTTCTGACCCCCTGACAGGCCTGCGCCCTTTTCGCCAATTTCAGTTTGATAGCCCTGCGGGAGGCTCTGAATGTGGTCATGGATCTCGGCCATGCGGCAGGCGGTTTCGACATCATGGAAGCTGGCCTGATGGGCTGCGGCCATGAGGTTGTCGTACACGGTTCCGGAGAACAGCACGGTTTCCTGCGGAACCACGCCATATGCCTGGCGCAGTTCGTTGGCGGCAAGGAACCGGGTGTCGATGCCATCGACCTTGATCGATCCTTCGCCAGGCATGACAAATCCAAGCAGCAGCTTGGCCAGCGTGCTCTTGCCGCAACCCGAAGGGCCGGTAACGGCGATGGTTTTTCCGGACGGGATAACGAGATCGAGTTCGCGAAACAACCACGGCTGGGTATCGGCATAGCGAAATCCCAAGCCCGCCACGTCGATGCGTCCCTCGCTCTGGTTGCGCCGCGATGGAATCAGGGTATGCGGCTCGGGTGGACAATCCATCAGGTCGGCAAGACGCTTGACCGCAATGCTGGCCTGCTGGAATTCCTGGTACAGGCCGGTAAGCCGCAGCACAGGTTGCGACAGCCGGGAGGCGAACATCTGGAACGCCACCAGCATGCCGATGGTGAAGCCGTCGCTGTTCATCACCAGCAAAGCGCCGACGACCAGAATGCCGAGCGTCTGGACCTGCTCCAGCGTATGGGACAGCGTTTGGTAGGTATTCGCCAGACTGCGGGTCCGGTAGGTGGCATCGAGATAACTCCCGAGATAATCGCCGTAGCGATTTTCCAGCTGCGGCTCCATCTGCATGGCCTTGACGGTTTCCATCCCCGCCACGTATTCGGTAAGAAACGACTGGTTACGTGCCCCCAAGAGAAACTGTTTGTTCAACCGCGCCCGCAGCAGCGGCGTGATGGCAAAGCTGAGCCCAGACAACAGGGCGATCAGGGTGACGGCGATCAGCGTGAGCTGCCAGCTGTAGAAGAACATCACCGCCAGGAACACCAGCATGAAGGGCAGGTCGAGGATCAGCGAAACCGCGGCGCCGGTGATGAAGTCACGTATGGTTTCGATGCCATGCAGGCGGGCGATGAGCGTGCCGGTCGGGCGATGATGAAAGTACAGGTGAGGCAAACGCAGCAGATGCCGAAACACCGCCGAGCCCAGCACCGCATCGACCCGGTTCCCGGTATGCAGGATCAGCTGCTGGCGTATCCATCCCATGCCGGCGGAAAACAGCATGAAAATCGCCATCCCCACGCCGACGACCTGGAGCGTCGACAGGGTCTGATGCACCACGACCTTGTCGATCACCACCTGCGTGAACAAGGGCAATCCCAGGCCCAGCAGCTGAATGGCGAGCGACGCGAGCAACACTTCCCGCCAGATCGCCTTGTGCCTCAGCAGTTCGGGGATGAACCACCTGAAGCCGAACGGCTGCGGCCTGCGTCCTGCCGTCAAGCCGGCGTCCGCTTCGGCAGGTTCCGGCAGGATGCGCTCGATGGTGAGGATCTCCGGCTCGAAACGGGCAAGGAATTCCGGCACCGGAAGCGTTTGCGGCTTGTCGCTTCCGGAGGGAAAGAACAGCACCCGCTCGCCATCGCTTTCGACGATCAGGACCAGCGTCACCAGTGCCGGGTGGATTTCGGACAAGGCTCCGCCCGACGAGACATCCGCCTTCTCGAAGGCGATGAACGGCAGGGAAAAACGTTTGAACGAGCCACCCCCGAGACGCGCAAGCTGGGTCTTCAGTCCCAACCCATCCATCGCCTTGAGCAGTTGCGCCATATCATGCGGCGGCGGGCATTGCCTGCACAGCAGTTCCGCGTCCAGGGGAATATGGTGCAGCTGGCACAAGCTTGCCAGAAGCCACTGGACGTCGGCCGCGCCAATATTGCTGGCGGGCAGGCTGGCCTGTCCCATCGTCCCCTCCCCTGCGGCCTGATGGCCTTGTTCGAGGATTCAGCTTATGCCGCCGATGGGGGGCCGTATATACGACAAAAGACATAGGTGGCGCCCTGGGCAGCGCCAGGCGGACATGACGGCAGCGCACGTCGACTGCCTATACTAGGAATCGGAAAAAATTGTCGCGGGTGAATCGAGATGTGCGGACGCTTTGCGCTGAAGAATCCGAAGGCGATCAAGGCTGCCTTCGGGCTGGAGGAGATGCCCGACCTGCCGCCGCGCTACAACATCGCGCCGTCGCAGGACATCGCCATCATCCGCTTCTCGCCTGCCGGGCGGCATCTGTCGCTGGCGCACTGGGGCCTGATCCCGTCGTGGGCGAAGGAATCGGACAAGAGCTATTCGACCATCAACGCCCGCGCCGAGACGGTGGACAGCAAGCCCAGCTTCCGCGTGCCGTTCCGCGACCACCGCTGCATCATCCCGGCCGACGGCTTCTACGAATGGCACGAGGAAGGCGGGGTCAAGCAGCCCTACCACATCGGCCGACCAGACGGCGCGCCGTTCGCCCTCGCCGGCTTATGGGACCTGTGGAAAGGCCCGCATGGCGAGGTGCTCAGTTGCAGCATCATCGTCACCAGCGCCAACGATTTCATGCGACCCCTGCACGAGCGCATGCCGGTGATCCTCGATCCCGCGGTCTACGAGCGCTGGCTCGATCCCGACAACCACGACACCGCCGCACTGAAACAATTGCTAGCGCCGCCGCCGGACGACTGGCTGACTGCCTGGCGCGTCAGCCGGCAGCTCAACAATCCGCGTCACGAAGGCAAGGTCTGCGCCGAGCCGGTCGATGCGGACGAAGAAGCCAAACCGTGAGCCGCGGCTTTCAGCCAGACCACACAGCCAGGCCTGGACGGCAGCGAGTAGTCCTGAAGCGCATTCTTTCGCCCAGTTGTTTTCGTCCAGCAAGTGCGATGCGGAATATTTCGCTTGCAACTGCGGAGTTAATAGCGCATAGTCGCGCCCAGCGATCTTCAAGTAGTCCTGTTTTGTCTGGTTTACTTCCTGCTTCCTGCAGGTTGCCCTTCATCACCACTGTCTTGACCATCGTCCCAAACGGGGGCTATCCCCTTATTTAATTTTTTTCAGGATATACAAGACATGGCAACAGGTACTGTGAAGTGGTTCAACGATTCCAAGGGCTTCGGCTTCATCACCCCGGAAGGCGGCGGCGATGATCTCTTCGCTCATTTCTCCGCGATCCAGAGTTCGGGTTTCAAGACCCTGACCGAAGGTCAGCGCGTGAACTTCGACATCACCACCGGCCCCAAGGGTCAGCAGGCGTCGAACATTCGCCCGGCCGAGTAATCGGTCAGGCAGGCATGGCTTCCCGGCCATGCCGCTAACGCTTCATAGGGTGGTTGATCCGGGTGCGAGTCCGATCAGCCTCCCTACCGGAAAGCCCGGCATTTTGCCGGGCTTTTTCTTTTGGCATTTCCCCCGGAGGCATAGACATGGCTAAAGAAGAACTCCTCGAAATGAACGGCGTGGTAGACGAAGTCCTGCCCGATTCGCGTTTCCGCGTCACTCTCGAAAATGGCCACCATCTCGTGGCCTACAGCGCAGGCAAAATGCGCAAGCACCACATCCGCATCATCGCCGGCGACAAGGTTTCCCTCGAGCTCTCGCCCTACGACCTGAGCAAGGGCCGCATCACCTTCCGCCACATCGAAGGCCGCGGTTCGTTCACGCCGCAACAGCGCCGCAAGCACTGATCAGCCTCACCCAGTGATGGGATGAAGTTGCGCAAGGGCGGCGTCTGCGGCACCGCCGACGCCCCTGCCAACAACGCCAGCCCGCCCGGCTGCAAATTTCATCCAGCCACTTGACGCAACCAGGACCTCTCCAGCCCTGCTGGACCCGGAGTCGTCCCGAAAACCCATCAGGGAAAAAGAAAACCCGTTCGCGCCAGCGGCACGAACGGGTTGCATTGTCACGTCGCGACTCGACGCCGCGAGGATTAGGCCTGCCCGCTAGATGCAGACCGGTTCGAGCCGAATCGGCAGCACGTTCAACTCGTTGACGTTGCCGATCACGGTGAACATGAAGGTTTCAAAAGCGAGGATGGGCGGAAAGCCGTTGGTCATCCGCTCGATCTGGATGCACGGGGTGGAAAACGCGACCGTCGGTCGTTCTCCCGGTTGCGTATAGATTTCCACCGGCAGGGGTGAGAGGCTGTATTTCGCACCGGGGAAAGTCTGCGGCGTCTGGGCCGCCGCCTGGGCCTCCTCGGCCTGCACCACGCCCGAGATTCCCGTCAGGCCACCCACAACGGCCAGGGCCAAAATAACTTGTTTTGCGTTCATGCTCGTCTCCACCGTGATGTTTCTGTTCGAGCCCTCTGCGGGGCATTCGTTCCTTTATAGCGGAGACGGTGGGCTTTTGAAGCCTTTCCGCTGCCTTCGTTGCAAAATTGAACCTACTATTCATAAGCAGGCTGAAGCCGTGCTACGCGATGATTGACTCGACTCAGGAGAAACCACCATGCGTCAACACTTGAAACTGCTGGGCTTAGCGGGATTAACGGCACTGACGATTGCCGGCTGCGGCGGCAACGTCGCGCTGAAGATCGATCACACCCCACCGCAGGCGCCTACCGGCGCCCTCGCCTCGATTGCACCGACTGCGATCAGGGTGCTGGACTTCAGTGATCAGCGGCCCGGCATGGAACCGCTGCTCCTGGGCAAACGCTACGACTCGAATCAGGTTCCGAAGGGTGAGGTGACGGTGCAGCGCCCGGTGTCTGAGATCGTCACCGAGGCGGTTCGCGCCGAGCTTGCTGCCGCCGGCCACCGTGTCGTTGCCGATGGCGAGGAGGTGGTGGTGAGCGGCGTCATCAAGGACTTTTCGGTGAACACCCCGAGCGTCTCTACGCTCGCCTGGGATGTCGTCGCCCAGGTCGGCCTGGTGGTGGAACTCAAGTCCGCGGCGACGGGAGCCTCTCTGGTAAAGGGCACCTACGTCACCAAGGCTACGGCTCGAACCTACATCAATCCCGACGACAAGCTTATCAAGTCGACCTTCGAGCGCGCGCTGGGCGAGGCGATGAAGATGATCCGATCCGACGAGGCGATCGCCCGTCACCTGTCGCAGCGAAGCTGACGTCGAGATCCTGATCGGCGCCCCGCCTCACTGCCGCAGCACGCACTTCTGATAGAGGT
>JBAPWR010000411.1:0-3244 GCA_049283775.1 Thiobacillus sp. | reverse complement strand
GCATCAAGCAGGCGATGTACTTCAAGGATGCCAACCCGTCCGTCGATACCACCATCATCTACACGGACCTGCGCACCCCCGGCAACGGCGAGGATTTCTACCGAAGCGCGCAGGAGAAGGGCGTCATTTTCACCAAGGGCAAGGTCGCCGAAGTGGTGCCCAACGGTGCTACCAGCACGGTTAAATTCCACGACCTGATTCTGGGTGATGTCGATGCGTCGATGGTTGACGTTGACCTGGTGGTGCTGGCAACTGGCCAGGTAGCGAATTCGGGCATCAACATCGACGCCCCGGCTGCCGCTCCTGAAGCTGAAGGCGAGGCCAAGGTTGAAATCAAGCCGATTTCCATCCTCAACCTGACCTACCGTCAGGGCAAGGATGTACCGCAATTGAAGCAGGGTTTCACCGACTCGCACTTCATCTGTTTCCCGTACGAAACCCGTCGTACCGGCATCTACACGGCTGGCCCGGTGCGTCGTCCGATGGACATTGCTCAGGCGCGCGAGGACGCCACCGGTGCCGCACTGAAAGCGATCCAGGCATTGGAAAACGCCGAACTGGGGCGCGCTGCGCATCCGCGTTCGGGCGACCTGTCGTTCCCGAAAGTACGCCTGGAAGGCTGCACCCAGTGCAAGCGCTGCACGGTGGAATGCCCGTTCGGCGCCATCGATGAGGATGAAAAGCGCTTCCCGGTGTTCAACGAATCGCGCTGCCGACGCTGCGGCACCTGCATGGGCGCCTGTCCGGTGCGCGTGATCTCGTTCGAGAACTACTCGGTCAACACCGTCGGCGCGCAGATCAAGGCGGTCGACATTCCCGACGAGTTCAGCGAAAAGCCGCGCATCCTGATCCTCGCCTGCGAGAACGACGCCTATCCGGCGCTCGACATGGCGGGCATGGGCCGCCACGAGTATTCGGCCTTCGTTCGCATCATCCCGATCCGCTGCCTGGGTTCGGTCAACACCATCTGGATCACCGACGCGCTGAACGCCGGTTACGACGGTGTGATGATGATGGGCTGCAAGTCCGGCGACGAATACCAGTGCCACTTCGTGAAAGGCTCGGAGCTCGGCCGCGTGCGCCTGTCGAAGATCGACGATACGCTGAAGACGCTGAACCTGGAAAAAGAGCGCGTGCGCGATCTCGAAGTCGCCATCACCGACATCGAGCGTCTGCCCGAGATGATCAACAAGTACGCCGACGAACTGGTTGCCGTCGGACCCAGCCCGTTCAAAGGGTTCTAGAATGCGTCGGCCATTTTCGACGACGCATCATTGATCCAGGCTAAGGAGACCACCGTGAGCGCAAACACCGCAATGGCGGAGAAATACCGCAACAACTTCCTGAAGGAAATCGAAGAACAGGTCGAGATGGGCGACTGGGTGAAGATGTGCATGCAATGCGGCGTCTGCTCCGGTTCCTGCCCGACCAACTTCCAGTCGGCTTGGGAGCATCCGCCGCAGGAACTGTTCATGATGATCCGCGCCGGCAAGCGCGAGGAAGTGCTGACCACCACCTCGATGTGGAACTGCACCTCCTGCTACAACTGCATCGTGCGCTGCCCGCGCAAGCTGCCGATCACCCACAT
Organism: Thiobacillus sp.; assembly: GCA_049283775.1. Lineage (GTDB taxonomy): Bacteria > Pseudomonadota > Gammaproteobacteria > Burkholderiales > Thiobacillaceae > Thiobacillus. The sequence goes on along the minus strand of JBAPWR010000411.1, from coordinate 1,656 downwards.
CATGCACGGCATCGCCGAATACGCGCACCGCATCGGCAAGGCGCCGAAGATGCAGCCGACGCGCTTCTTTTCCGGCCTGTTCTGGAAAAACGCCACCAAGACCGGCCGCGTCAACGAGCTCAAGCTGTCGATGGGGCTGTACTTCAAGGATGGCTTCGCCCAGGGCGTCAAGAACGGCATGGCGATGCAGTCGGTCGCACTCGGTCTGGTCAAGGCCGGGCGCCTGAACGTCATGGAACTGTTCGGCGGCCACAAGTGCAAGGACCAGAAGGGCATCCAGGCGATGCTGAAGAAAGCCTACGAAATCGAGCGCAGCCGCAAGGCTGCCAAGATGGCTGGCTGAGGAGAGAGTTATGGCCAAACATGAATACGCGTTTTACCCCGGGTGCTCGTCGCAGAAGGGCGCCTCCGCATCCAACTACCTGACCTCGGTCGAATCGATGTGCAAGACGCTCGACGTCAAGCTTACCGAGATTCCCGACTGGAACTGCTGCGGTGCTTCCATCGGCTACGCCGAGGCCGGCGAACTGCCGCGCCACGTCATGAACGCGCGCAACTTCGCCCTGTCCGAGCAGCATCTGCCGGGACAGGAAATCGTCGCCACCTGTGCTGCCTGCTGGCTGGGCGCGCGCGAGACTCGCGAGCGCCTGACTCATTCCGACACGCTGATGAACGACACCCGCGAGGCGCTCAAGGAAGCCGGCCTCACGATCAACGAGATGCCCAACGTCCGTCACATGGTGGAAGTGCTGATCGAGGATCTCGGCTTCGACGAGATGAAGAAGCACGTCGTGCGTCCGCTCGAAGGCGTCAAGATCGCCGGCTACGTCGGCTGCCAGACCAACCGTCCGTTCGGCGTCGATGGCGAGTCGTTCGAAAACCCGCAGTACCTCGACAAGATGGTCGAGATGGTCGGTGCCGAGTCGATCCCCGAATACGAGCAGAAAGTTACCTGCTGCGGCGGCGCGCTGGCTTTCTCCGAGCCGGAAAAAGCCCAGGCGCAGATCAAGGACATCGTCGAGTCGGCTTACGACCACGGCGCGGAAATGATCGTCACGCCGTGCCCGCTGTGCCAGGCCAACGTCGAGATCTACCAGGACCAGATCAACAAGCGCTACGGCACCAAATTCAGCATTCCGGTGATGTACTACAGCCAGCTGATGGTGGTGGCCTACGGCGGCAGCGCCAAGGAAGCCGCCCTGAACGGCCAGGTCATCAAGGCGCGCAGGCTGGAAGAGATCGCGGCCAAGCCGGTCAAGCGCTGAGCAGTCTCCAACCAGAACCCCGCCAGGCCCATCGCCTGGCGGGGTTTTTGTTGGATATCCGGAATGTCGTATGAGCCCTTTCCCCACGCGTAGGCCAGGGCGGTTGCAAGAGACGAAGGGCGGCTTGACTTCGTGGTTGCCACCAGAGGCCGTAACCGGCATGAAACGGCAGTTGTGGGCGTGGCAGTGAACTTCTGCTGTTCGGCCTGAACCGTCATTGGGGGATTCGCCCGGGCGGCTGCTCTACTTCGCATTGCTGATGCCCGGCCATTGCCAACGAAAAATCAGCGGCGACGAGTCGGAATGGCTGCTTAACGAAAAACGCTGTTTCCCTGTCGACTCTCTGCAGGCGTTGGCCTCTGCAATCCCACAAACGCCTTTCGCACCTCAA
>JBAPWR010000410.1:0-2253 GCA_049283775.1 Thiobacillus sp. | reverse complement strand
GGTGAAGCCGGACTGGAACAGGTTGAAGCCGACGAAAGCGGTAAACCACAGCCAGGACAGTTCGGTCATGTCGACGCTGCCGGAAAAGTGTGCCAGGGCCAGCGACAGCATGATGAAAAAGCCTGCGACGATACGGACGATGCGTTCAACGGTCATGGGGAAGCTCCTGTTTCAGGTTGAAGAAGAATATTTGCGGAAATTGGCGGCGTAATAAAGCACCGGAATTACCACCAGCGTCAGCAAGGTGGAGACGAAAATACCGAAAATCAAGGACACTGCCAGACCCGAAAAAATCGGGTCGTCGAGAATGAAGAATGCGCCCAGCATCGCTGCCAGGCCTGTCAGCACGATCGGCTTGGCACGCGTGGCGCCGGCCTGGATCACCGCTTCCTGGAAGTCCATGCCCGCGGCCACCTGTTCGTTGACGAAATCCACCAGCAGAATCGAGTTGCGCACGATGATGCCGGCCAGCGCGATCATGCCGATCATCGAGGTCGCGGTGAACTGGATGCCGAGCAGGGCATGGCCCGGCATCACGCCGATGATGGTCAGCGGAATCGGCGCCATGATGATCAGCGGCGTGAGGTAGCTCTTGAACTGCGCCACCACCAGCAGGTAGATCAGCAACAGCCCGACAGCATAGGCGATGCCCATGTCGCGGAAGGTTTCGTAGGTGACCTGCCATTCGCCATCCCACTTCAGGCTGAAGCCGGCGTAGGGGTCGCTCGGCTGGCGGATGAAGTATTCCTTGAGCGTGCCGCCCTGCTCCAGTGCCTTGTCCTTGAGGTCGGCACGCATGCCGAACAGACCGTACAGGGGCGAATCGAGCTCGCCACCCATGTCGCCGACGACGAACACCACCGGCAGCAGGTCCTTGTGGTAGATGGTCTTCTCGCGCTCGCTCGGCACCACTTCGACCAGCTCGGACAGCGGCACCAGTTTGCCGCCGGCACCGCGCACGTTGAGTTTGAGCAACTCGTCGATATGGCTCTGGCGCTCAGGCGGCAGGGTGATCCGCACCGGAATCTCGTACTTGGCGCCGCTGCCGTGGATCGGCGTGACGTTCTCGCCCGACAGGCCCATCTTCATCGTCGCGACGATGTCCTTTTGCGCCACCCCGGCCATCGCGGCCTTGTTCTGCAGCACCCTGACCACGAAGCGCCGGGCATCGTCTTCCACCGTGTCGTCGATGGCGACGATGCCCTCGCTCTGCTCGAATACCGCGCGGACCTGCTTGGCGACACGGATGGTGGCGTCGTAATCGGGGCCGTAGATTTCTGCCACGATCGGCGACATCACCGGCGGCCCTGGCGGAACCTCGACCACCTTGACGTCGGCGCCATGCTTTTCGGCGATCGCCTCGATCGTCGGGCGGATCGCCTGGGCGATGTCGTGGCTCTTGCGATCACGCTCATGCTTGTCCACCAGATTGACCTGCAGGTCGCCGACCTCGGGGCCGGAACGCAGGTAGTACTGGCGCACCAGGCCGTTGAAGTTGATCGGTGCGGCGGTGCCGGCATAGGCCTGGTAATCGGTGACCTCGGCGACCGCGGCAATCGCGTCGCCCATTTCGCCTAGCACCTGCGCAGTCTTTTCCAGCGGGGTGCCGACCGGCATATCGACGACGATCTGGAACTCGGATTTGTTGTCGAACGGCAGCATTTTCAGGATGACCAGCTGGAACACCGGCAGCATCACCGACACCACGATGGCGATGAGGATGCCCAGCCACAGCTTGCGCCGCGCGCCTTTGCCGTCGCTGCCGCGCAGCAGCGGCGTGAGGCGGCTGCGGAACAGGGTGAGGAGCTTGTCGTTGCCGCCTTGGTGCGCACCATGGGCAGTTTGCTTGATCAGCTTGAGCGCCAGCCAGGGGGTGACGATGAAGGCGATGGCAAGCGAAATCAGCATGCCGATCGAGGCATTGATCGGAATCGGGCTCATGTACGGCCCCATCAGGCCGGTGACGAAGGCCATCGGCAGCAGCGCCGCGATCACGGTCAGCGTCGCCAGGATGGTCGGGCCGCCGACCTCGTCGACCGCGCGCGGGATGATCGCCTCCAGGCCATCGTGATCGAGGCCCATGCGACGGTGGATGTTTTCCACCACCACGATGGCATCGTCGACCAGAATGCCGATCGAGAAAATCAGCGCGAACAGCGACACGCGGTTGAGGGTGAACCCCCACGCCCAGGAAGCGAACAGGGTGGCTGCCAGGGTCAACAGCACTGCCGCGCCGACGATCAGGGCTTCGCG
>JBAPWR010000409.1:0-1707 GCA_049283775.1 Thiobacillus sp. | reverse complement strand
AAAATGGGTGGTGTGCGGGCTTTACTCAGGGGCGATTGAATGCGTCGGGCGCGCGGCAGCGATGTGGTCCCACGGCAGGGGATCACCAGCCTGCGGCGTGTCCATGCGGCGATCGGGACGGATCAGCGCCGCGCGTTCCGCCAGGTAGTCCGGATGCAGCAGGCCTCTGCGCGGCACGGGGGCCGCGTCCTCGTCGCCGATCCAGACCGCACGGTCGGCGAAAGCCAGGCGCATCGACTCGATCATCGCGTGGAGGGTTTTCGCGCTGCCGAAGCCGTAGCCCTGCGCGGCGTCGCCGAGCGGATAGCGTTCCAGCAGCTTGAGCATCTGCAGCACGGTGAGCCCGCCGGAGGAGGGCGGCGGCATGGTCGCCAGGGTCCAGCCGCGGTACTCGCCGATCAGCGGCTGGCGGATTGCGACCTGATAGTGCGCCAGGTCGGCGAGCGTCATCCGCCCCTGTCCGGCTTCGCCCAATTCGCTGCGCGCGCGCTGCTGCGCGGCGACGATGGCCTCCGCCAGCGGGCCGCGATAGAAGGCGTCCGTGCCCTGGGTGGCGATGAGCTTGAGCGTCTTGGCGAGGTCGGGTTGCACCAGCCAGTCGCCTTCTACCAGCGGCACGCCGCCGGGACGGAAGATCGCGGCGGTCTCGGGTTGGACCTGGGTGCGGCCCTTGTCGTTGGCGATATCGGCCGCGAGGAAACGGTTGACGCGGAAGCCGCGCTCGGCGAGTTCGATCGCCGGTGCCAGCGTGTCCGCCAGTTTCTTGGTGCCCCAGCGGCCGAGCGCAGTGTCGATGCCGCGCAGGGTGCCGGGGACGCCGACCGCGAGACCGCTGGTGGAGGCGAGGGGAAAGGCCATCGGTTTGCCCCCGGGCGCGAACATGTCGGCGCTCGCCCCAGTCGGCGCGCGCTCACGCGAATCGATAATGAATGTCTCGCCGGTCTTGGCCAGGTGCACCAGCATGAAGCCGCCACCACCGATGCCGGACGACTGCGGCTCGACCACGTTGAGCGCGAACTGCACCGCGGCGGCGGCATCGATGGCGTTGCCGCCCTCGGCCAGCATGCGCGCACCGGCGGCGGCCGCTGCCGGATGCGAGGTTGAGACCACGCCGTCGGGCGCGGTGGCCATCGCGGGGCAGGCAAATAGCAGAAGCGCGAGTACGCGAAGAGATTGTTTCAGATAGGGCATGTCGGGCAGGCAGGAGGGGAGCGGTACCAAGCCTGCCCTGTTCGGTCCACCTGCGTCAACCCGGATGACGCTCCGGGCAGGGTCGGACAGCGTATCGGAAACCCGGCATCTCCTGCCTGGTTGCAGATTCGCGGGATTCGGTAGCGCTGCATGGAGGAAGTACAAATAAATTCAATGCGATCCAGTGTATATCTGATGTTTGTTGTAGAAAAAGTCCGCCTCGAAAATCCGTTCCCATACCAGGGGCATCGCTCATAAAACGATCATGGCACTGTAAGGAGAGCTTCATTTTGCTTCGGGAGAATCGCCGAATCCGGTGTGCCCGGATTCCACCCAACTTGTTAATCCAGGAGGCAAGATGAGCAGCAAACTCCATCCCGACGGCAAGCTGAACCCCAGCGACAGCGTCACCAACAGCAGCGGCAACGACACGATCATCGATCTGATCGAGGCCCGCATGGTTTCGCGACGCGCTTTCCTCAAGACTTCGGTCGGCGCTACCACCCTGGCTGTCGT
>JBAPWR010000408.1:0-1919 GCA_049283775.1 Thiobacillus sp. | reverse complement strand
GCTCTGGGTCCCGCTGCCGTAGTAGTTTTGCGGACTCTTGACCGTCTCGTACCAAATCTCGCCACCCCACACCCCGCGCAGGTTCGGTGCCCATTGCTCGTTGACCACCAGGTCGAGGCTCGTTCTGCGCTGCAGCAGGTACTGGTCAATCTCGAAGACACCTATAAGCAAGTCGGAGAAATCTGCCACCTGGTTGGCATCAAAGCGATTCTGTGAATGGTAGAACTGCGCCCGCCACTCGCGCCGTTCCGATTCCACCTTATGGTAGGCAAATTGCAGATACTGCGCTCTCGAATCCTGTTCCCTGGGCTCCCGCCTCGAGGCCACAACGTCGGCGCTCTCCCGTCCGGCATTCCAGTTGCCCTGCGACAGGCCGAACTGCGCCAAGAGGTCCGCATCCGGCGCCAGCTGCCAGTCCAGGCGGCCATTGACGAAATAGGTCTGGCTCGCCTCGAAGAATTGGCCCTCGTCGGTGTCGCGCTCGAAACGGTCGCGCTGCTGCGCCGAGGCGGTGAGCCGGTAACGCACGGTCTCGTCACCGCCGCCGTGGCGCGCAGTCAAGCCGCGCATGTCCTTGTTGCCGGCCTGCATCGAGACGAACTCGCCCGGCACCTGCGCCGAGGTCTTGGTGATGATGTTGATCACGCCGGAGAAGGCGTTGGCACCGTAGACCGCAGCGTCGGGGCCGCGCACGACTTCGATGCGCTCGATGTCGTCGATCGACAGGGGCAGGTCGGACCAGAGCACCGCGCCGTTGTGCGGGCTGTAGATCGAGCGGCCGTCGACCCGAACCTGGAAGCGGCGAAAGTATCCATCACCGAGGCCATGATAGGCACCCGTCCAGGTATTGAATTGCGTATAGGCCACGCTGAAACCCGGCACCAGCCGCAGCAGGTCGGGAATGTCGCGGAATCCGGACGCGCGGATCATCTCCTGGTCGATGACCGTCACCGCCACCGGCGCCTCGTTGAGGGGTTGGAGCAGGCGCGAGGCCGAAAGGACCACTGGCAGGTCGTCGAAAAAATCGGCTTCGCTGAAATCGGCCGGCGACTGCGCACGGGATATCTGGGCAACCCCCAGCAGGAGGGTCAGGCCCAGAAATCGAAATACACGAGGATGGTTTCTACTCAAGTCCAGCCGGCCCCTGCTGACGCCGCCCTCTGTCAGTTTGTTCTTTATTCTTGTTTCGGCAACGCCCAGCCCTGTCCCAGGACCGACACTCAGAACGGGATATCGTCGTCCATGTCGTCGAAGCCGCTGCCAGACTGCCTGGCAGGCGCGCTGGAACTCTTCGCCGGCTGGCTGCGTGGTGCGCTTTCCATCGGCGCCTCATAGTCGGCGCTGCCGCCCGAACTTCTGCCCCCGAGCATCTGCATGCGGTCGCCGCGGATTTCCGTCGTGTAACGGTCGTTGCCATCCTTGTCCTGCCACTTGCGCGTGCGCAGACTGCCCTCGACGTAGATCTGGCTGCCCTTTTTAAGATACTGGCCGCAAACCTCGGCGGTCTTGCCGAAGAAGGCGACGCGGTGCCATTCGGTCGCCTCCTGCATCTCGCCGCTCTTGTCCTTGTATTTCTCGGTGGTGGCGATGGCCAGGTTGGCCACGGCATCGCCACTTGGCAGATAGCGCATCTCGGGATCGCGCCCGAGGTTGCCGACCAGAATCACTTTGTTGACGGATGCCATGCTGCTCCCCTAATCAATATGAATAAAACGCCGCAATTCTAACAGCCGGCTTCAGTCCGCCGTCTGCAGGATGAGCCTAGCGCCATCCTCGTCCCAGCCCTTGAGGCTGACCTTGAGCATGGCCACGCCCTCCTCGCCCAACACTGTCGCCTCGACCACGCCTGCCAGTGTTGCCAACTCCGCTTTCAGCAGTGCCGCCTGGTCGGGCGTCATCACACTGATACGGAACATGCG
>JBAPWR010000407.1:0-12275 GCA_049283775.1 Thiobacillus sp. | reverse complement strand
GACCCGCTGCTGTCCGAACTGGTGGAGGAAGCCCTGCAGGCGAGCCCGGATCTGCGCAGTGCGCAGGCGCGGCTGCGCGAGGCGCGCGCGCGTCGCGAGATTGCCGGCAGCGCCCTTTATCCCGGCGTGACCGCGGGGGGCAGCGCCAGTACCAGCCGTTCCAGCGAGGAAACCGGCAGCGGCGATACGCGCGACTTTTTTAGTGTCGGCTTCGACGCCAGCTGGGAGCTCGATGTTTTCGGCGGCGTGCGGCGTGGCGTCGAAGCGGCCGACGCCGATCTCGAGTCGGCCGAGGCCAGCCTGGATGACACGCGGGTTTCGCTGGCGGCTGAAGCGGCGCTCGGCTACGTCGATGTGCGCACCCAGCAGTCCTTGCTCGACATCGCCCGCGCCAACCTCGAGTCGCAGTCGGAAACCCTGCAGCTGACCGAGTGGCGCGCCCAGGCCGGCCTGGTCAGCAGCCAGGACGTCGAGCAGGCACGCAGCAGCCGCGAGCAGACACGGGCGCAGATTCCGGCGCTGGAGATCAGCCTGGCCGAGGCAGAGAACAGCCTCGATATCCTGCTCGGCCGTGTGCCGGGGACGCTGCGCCCGCGCCTCATTACTGGCGGCGGCCTGCCGGCCGTTCCCGGGCAGATTGCCGTCGGCATCCCCGCCGACACCCTGCGTCAGCGGCCCGACGTGCGCGCGGCCGAACGTTCGCTGGCGGCGGAAACCGCCCGCGTCGGGGTCGCCGAGGCCGCGCGTTATCCGGCTTTCAATCTTTCCGGCTCGATCGGCCTCGAAGCCCTGAGCCTCGGTGCGCTTGGCGACAGCAGCGCCGGCACCGCCGCGCTGCTTGCCGGATTCACCGCGCCGATCTTCGACGCCGGCCGCCTGCGTGCCCAGGTGGACATCCAGGACGCGGTGCGCGAACGGGCGCTGGTTGCCTACGAGCAGACCGTGCTCACGGCATTGCAGGAAGTGGAGAATGCGCTGGTCGCGATCGCCCGCAACCGCGAACGCGGCGAGGCCCTGGCGAATGCCGTGGACTCGGTACGCAACGCGGCGCAACTGGCGCGCCAACGCTACAGCGCCGGCCTGATCGATTTCCAGTCGGTGCTCGACAGCGAGCGCAGCGTGCTGCTGCTGGAGGAAAGCCTCGCGATCAATCAGGCCAACGCGGTGCGGGCACTGATCCGTTTGTACAAGGCGTTGGGCGGCGGCTGGTCGCCGCAGGCTGAAGCCCCGCCACAAAGCAAGGACGTTCAATGAATCATCCCGACACGCCGCAAGCCCCGCAGGCGGGCTCCCTGAAACATCTTCTCGCCAGCCCGCCCGGCGCCGCCGGCACCCGCCGCTGGTTGTGGCTGGCCGGCGCACTGCTGCTGATCGGCGTCGCGCTCTGGTTGTTCTTGCGTTCCGGCGACGAGGCCGACGCACCGCGCTATGCGACCGAGCCCGTCAGCATCGGCACGCTGGTGGTCAAGGTCTCGGCCACCGGCAATCTGCAGCCGACCAACCAGGTCGAGGTCGGCAGCGAGCTGTCCGGCATCGTCGACCGGGTCTATGTCGACGTCAACGACCCGGTGAAGAAGGGGCAGGTGCTCGCTCGACTCGACCTTTCCCGGCTGCAGGACGCGGTGGCCAAGTCGCGTGCCAGCCTCGCCGCGGCCGAGGCACAGGTGCTGCAGGCACAGGCCACGGTGGCGGAAGCGCGCGCTACCCTGTCCCGCTTCCGCCAAGTGGCCGAGCTTTCCGGTGGCAAGGTGCCGTCGCAGAGCGAAATGGACAGCGCCGAGGCCAATCTCAAGCGCGCCGAGGCCAACGAGGCCAGTGCCCGGGCCAGCGTCACCCAGGCGCGCGCCAACCTGCAATCGGACGAAACCAACCTCGGCAAGGCCAGCATCCGCTCGCCTATCGACGGCGTGGTGTTGGCGCGCCAGGTGGACCCGGGGCAGACGGTGGCGGCGTCCTTCCAGGCGCCGGTGCTGTTCACGCTGGCCGAGGACCTGTCGAAAATGGAGCTGCAGGTCGATGTCGACGAGGCCGATGTCGGCCAGGTGAAGGCCGGGCAGAAGGCCGTGTTCAGTGTCGACGCCTGGCCCGGCCGCCAGTACGCTGCGGTCATCACCCGGGTCGGCTTCGGTTCCCAGGTCAAGGACGGTGTGGTCTCCTACCTGACCGTGCTCGAAGTGGACAACAGCGATCTCAGCCTGCGTCCCGGCATGACCGGCACCGCCGAGATCACCACCCTGGTTCGCGACAAGGCGCTGCTGGTGCCGAATGCCGCGCTGCGTTTCACTCCGGCGAGCGACGCTCAGCCGCAGAAGAAATCGGGCGGCAACGTGATGAGCATGATGATGCCGCGCATGCCGCGGCAGGCGCCGAGGGCGTCGTCCAAGGCCAGCGGCGGCACGCCCAGCGTCTGGGTGCTGCGCGAGGGCAAGGCGGTGGAGATCGAGGTCGAGACCGGCGCCAGCAACGGCCGCCTGACCGAGATCACCGGCGGCGCGCTCGAGGCCGGGATGGAAGTGATCACCGAGGCGCTCGGCACCCGGAAATGAGCGAACAGGCGCTGATCCGGCTGTCCGGCATCACCAAGACCTATGGCAGCGGCCAGGTCGCCTTCCAGGCGCTGAAGGGCATCGATCTCGCCATCGATTCCGGTGACTTCGTCGCCATCATGGGTCCCAGCGGTTCGGGCAAGTCGACCGTCATGAACATCCTCGGCTGCCTCGATACGCCGAGCAGCGGCAGCTACGAGTTCGAGGGGGTTCGCGTCGAACAGCTGTCGCGCAACCAGCGCGCATTGCTGCGGCGCAATTACCTCGGCTTCGTGTTCCAGGGCTTCAACCTGCTGGCGCGCACCACTGCGCTGGAGAACGTCGAACTGCCGCTGATCTATCGCGGCGAGCCGGCGGCCAGCCGCCATGCCGCGGCGCGCGCGGCGCTGGCCCAGGTCGGCCTGGCAGGCTGGGAGCACCACACGCCGGGGGAACTGTCCGGCGGCCAGCAGCAGCGCGTGGCGATCGCCCGCGCCATCGTCACCCGGCCCGTGGTGCTGCTGGCCGACGAGCCCACCGGCAACCTCGACACCCGCACCGGCGAGGAAATCATGGAGCTGATCCGCGCCCTCAACCGCGACCACGGCATCACCGTGCTGATGGTGACGCACGAGCCGGAGATGGCGGCGTACGCCAGGCGCGTGGTGCGCTTCCTCGACGGCCGCATCGACAGCGACCAGCGCAACGGGGAGGACGCCTGATGCTGTGGAACACCCTGCTGCTGGCCCTGCGCTCGATCCGCCGCAACCTGCTGCGCTCCTTCCTCACCATCCTCGGCATCGTCATCGGCGTCGCCGCCGTCATCACCATGGTGACCCTCGGCAAGGGCGCCACCCAATCCGTTTCCGACCAGATTTCCAGCATGGGCAGCAACCTGCTGCTGGTGCGTCCCGGCCAGCGTTTCGGTCCCGCCGCCGAGGCGGCGCCCAACTTCAAGCTGGCCGACGTCGAGGCGATTCGCAACCAGATCAGCGTGGCCGAAGCCGTCGCCCCGGTGGTGAGCAAGTCGGTGACCGCGGTCTACCAGGCGCGCAACTGGTCGACCGTCGTGACCGGCAGCAGCAACGACTATTTCCGCGCCGGAAACTGGGAATTCGCCGCCGGCCGCAGCTTCAGTGAAACCGAGGAGCGCGCGGGCAAGGCGGTGTGCGTGATCGGCGAGACGGTGCGCGAGAAGCTGTTCGGCGGGCAGAACCCGGTGGGCAGCGAGATCCGCATCAAGCAGTTCTCCTGCGAGGTGATCGGCCTGCTCAGGTCGAAGGGCCAGTCGGCGATGGGTTCCGACCAGGACGACACGGTGGTGATGCCGCTGCGTACCGTGCAGCGCCGCCTCAGCGGCACCCAGGATGTCAACCGGCTGACCGTTTCGGTGCGCGAGGGGGCTTCGATCGACGCGGCCAAGGAGCAGCTCAACCTGCTGCTGCGCGAGCGGCGCAACATCGGCGACAACGAGGAAGACGACTTCCGCGTGATGGACACCCGGCAGATCGCCGAGACCCTCACCAGCACCACCCGCATCCTCACCATGCTGCTCGGCGCGGTGGCGGCGGTGAGCCTGCTGGTCGGCGGCATCGGCATCATGAACATCATGCTGGTGTCGGTGACCGAGCGTACCCGCGAGATCGGCATCCGCCTCGCCATCGGCGCGCTGGAACGCGAAGTGCTGCTGCAGTTCCTGATCGAGGCGGTGGTGCTGGCCAGCCTCGGCGGCATCATCGGCATCGCGCTCGCCACCACCGCCTCGATCGCGCTCGCCGGCCTGATGAGCATTCCCTACCTGTTCGACCCCGGCATCAACGTGCTGTCCTTTCTTTTCTCGGCGGCCATCGGGGTGATCTTCGGCTTCTTCCCGGCGCGCCGCGCCGCCAGCCTGAATCCGATCGACGCCTTGCGGCACGAGTGAACTGACAGAGGCAGGGGCTCAGCCGGCCTGCCGTCGCGGCAGGCGCACCCGGACGCCGAGCCCGCCCAGCGGCGAGTCTTCCAGCGTGATGCTGCCGCGATGCAGCTCGACGATGCGCTGGACGATGGACAAGCCCAGTCCCGCGCCGCTGCCGCCACCTTCGCGGAAGAAGCGCTCGAACAGCTTGTCGCGGATCGCCGCCGCGACGCCCGGGCCACTGTCATGAACCTCAAGCTCGACGCTGTCCTGCGCATCCCTCAGCTGCACCTGGATGCGGCCATGCGGCGGGGTGTACTGGATGGCGTTGCCGACCAGGTTCTGCAGCAGCACGCCAAGGCTCGTCGCATCGGCATGCAGGCGGTAATCAACCCTGTCGTCGGCGTTCAGCATCAGGTCCTGCTCGCGTTCCAGTGCCAGCGGGGTGAGCTCGGCGAGTTCGTTGCGGATGAGGGACTGCAGGTCGACCTCCTGCAGTTGCAGTTGCGCGGCGTTGGGCTCGAGGCGAGCCAGGGTCAGCAGCTGGGCGACCAGTCGGGTGGCGCGGTCGACCCCGTGCAGCATCTGCCGCAAGGCCTCGGTGCGGTCGGCCGGGTCGGGGGCGTCGAGGGCGTTCTGCGCATGGATGCGCAGCACCGCCAGCGGTGTGCGCAGTTCGTGGGCGGCATCGGCGAGAAAGCGCTTTTCCCGCTCGAGCAGGGTGTTCAGTTGCAGCAGCAGGCGATTCAGCGCGGCGACCATCGGCTCGAGTTCGCGCGGCAGCCCCGCCAGTTCCAGCGGGGTCAGCTTGTCCGGGTCCCGCGCCCGGATCAGTTCGGCCATCCTTTTGAGCGGCGCCAGGCTCCAGCCGATCGCCAGCCAAACCAGCAGCGCCAGCAGGGGCAGGCCGATCAGGTCGGGGATCAGGCTGCGCAGGGCGATCTTCTCGACCAGTTCACCACGCACGTCGTCGCGCTCGCCGACTACGATCCAGTAGCCGTCCTGGACGTCCTGCAGCACGAAAACGCGCCAGAGATGTTCACCGACCGTGATGTCACGGTAGCCAGCGGACCGGTCGTGAAGCGCCTGCATTGCGCCGGCAGGACCGGCGCCGGCGGCGTGCGTTGCCTGGAGTCTGTCGGCCAGTTCGGTGGGTGCGCTGGCCGACTGCAGAATGACCTGGGCGTTGCTGTCGACGACCAGGAATGCCAACTTGCCCTCGTAGGGGTGCCCCGGCGAGGAATCGTCACGCCTGGCGATGGCCTGGTTCAGCGTCTGCTGCAGTGCCGCCCGCGCATCCACAGGCATGTCGCGGCTGACCATGCCTTCGAGCATGCGTGCCGTCTGCGCCATCTGGGCGTCGAACAGCTCGGCGATTTCGTGCTGGGCATCGCGGTAGCTCAGCCAGGAAATCACCGCCAGCGACACGCCGAGCAGGGCCAGCACCAGCGCCATGGTGCGGGAACGGATGGAATGCATCAGCGCTTGTCCACCAGGTAGCCGACGCCGCGCACCGTGCGGATCAGTTCCGGGGTGAATTTTTTCCGCAGGTGATGGATGTGTACCTCGATGGCATTGCTTTCGACTTCCTCGCCCCAGCCATACAGGACCTGCTGCAGCTTGTCGCGGGTCAGCACCCGCCCGGGCTGGGCGATCAGTTCATGCAGCAGGATGAACTCCTTGCGCTGCAGGGTGACCGGCTGACCCTGCCAGGTCACGGTCTGGCTGGCGGGATCGAGGCTGATGCCGTCGTATTCGAGCGCCGGCTGCGGGCGGTTGAAGCTGCGTCGCAGCAATGCGCGCAGCCGTGCCTTGAGTTCGGATACGTCGAAGGGCTTGATCAGATAATCGTCGGCGCCGGCATCCAGTCCGGCGATGCGGTCGGCGGTGGCGTCGCGCGCAGTCAGCACCAGCACCGGAACCGGGTTGGCTGCGGCGCGCAGTTGCCTCAGCACTTCGAGGCCATCCATCCGCGGCAGGCCGAGATCGAGCACCGCCAGGTCGAAGCTCTCGTGGGTCAGGGCGTGCAGTGCACTGCGGCCGTCGCGCAGCCAGTCGACCGTATAGCCCTCGGGCTTGAGCGCGGTGCGGATGCCTTCACCCAGACCTGCATCGTCTTCCACCAGCAGTATGCGCATGCTTGCTTACCCGTTCGGTTTCCAGTTCGCGCAGCGTATCAGTCCATTTCTGCCTGGACCTTGGCAAGCAGCGCGCGGGCTTCGTCGCGCCGGCCTTTGTCCGCTACCGCCCGGCCGGGGCGGTCGGGTGCCGCCAGGGCGTGCTGCAGCGCGGTTCGGGCCTTAGCATAACGCTTCTCGCGGAACAGGTAATCCCCGTAGAAGTAGTTGGGATCGATGCCGTCCGGATTGATTTCCAGCGCCTTCAGCAGCATCGACTCTGCGCGCTTGTTGTCGCCGAATCCGATCGGCCAGCCGGGTACCTGATAGTACAGCGAGCCGAGGCTGGTATAGGCCGACCCCTGCAGGGCGCGCGGGTCGATCGCCATTGCCTCCTCGAGGCTGGCCTTGGCCTGCTTGGTTAGGCCCAGTGCGCCCATTCCGCCCTTGGCCCCGGCCCAGGTGCTGAGGATGATGCCGCGCCAGATGAGCAGTTCGGGCGCCTTCGGTTCGGCCTTGACCGCAGCGTCCGCCTCGGCGGCAAGCTTTTCGAACGCCGCTTCGCGCTGGGCCTTCGGCGTCTGGTAGTTGATGTCGGCCCAGCGCGCCTGCAGTTGCTGCAGGTGTTGCTGGCCGTCGTCGCTGAGGGCGAAGGCCGGCAGGCTGACGAGGCAGGCGGTGGTAAGCAGGACAGTTCGGAACAGAGTCATGGAATTTCCTTTCAGGAGCGGGCGAAGCGTTTGATGATGGGCAGCTGCTTGCGCAGCGCGCCGTCCACGAGGGCGGGCAGCAGGCTGTTGAGGCGTACGAAGAATTTTTCCGGCCAGCCGATGAAGCTCTCGCTGCGTTCGCGGCGCAGCGCCGAGACGATCGCAGCGGCGACGATTTGAGGATCGTCCATTGCGACTTTCAGTGCTTCGTTCATCGCCACCACCTGGCTGTCGTTCATCGCCGTGCGCGCGGCACGCGGCGCGATATACAGCACCTTCACAGGCGTATCGGCGAGTTCGCGGCGCAGCGCCTCCGAAAAGCCGCGCAGGGCGAACTTGCTGGCGCAGTAGGCGGTGAAGCCGGGATAGCCGATCGAGCCGAAGGTGGAGCCGAGATTGACGATCAGGGCCTTGTCCTGTCGTGCAAGTTGCGGCAGCAGGCGGCGGGTCAGCTGCAGCGTGCTGGTGACGTTGAGGCCGATGATGGCGGCGATCGTGTCCTCGTCGTGCTGTTCGAGCAGGCCGAAGCGGTTGATCCCGGCGGCGTTGATCAGGCAGTTGAGGCCGTCGAAGCGCGCAGCGGCTTCGAGCACGGCATCGCGCCCGGCGGCTCGTGAGATGTCCGCCTCGACGATCTCGATCTGGCCGGGAAAGCGCCGCGCCAGATCCTGCAGCGGGGCAAGCTGGCGGCCAGCCACCAGCAGCCGGGCTCCCTCGCGGCACAGTGCTTCGACCAGGGCCCGGCCGATTCCTCCACCGGCACCGGTGACCAGCGCCCTGCATTGCGAAAGTTTCATTGCGATTCTCCTTTGGCCGACAGCGGCAGGCTGCGGAACATGTCGCCGTAGAGGCGATAGACGACACGCGCGGTGTGGACCACGGCAGCCTTGTCGGCCGGATCGTCGAGGCGGTTCATCAGGCCCTTGAACAGCTCGATGTGCTCGAGGTCGAGGCTGCCGTGGGAAGCCAGGTAACTGAAAGCCGATGGCGGCAGGCCGAGCCGGTCCTGGATGATGCCGGCGGCGCGGGTGGCGAGTTCGATGCTGGTGCCTTCGAGGACGTTGACCATGCCGAAGAAGCTCACCGGATTGTCGCGGGCGATGCGGTCATAGACATAGCCGACCATCAGTTCGGTCGGCAGCTTGGGAACGCCGTTGCGCACGAGCTCGGCATCGCCGCCGCAAGCACGGATATCGTCGAGGATCCATTTCTCGTGGCCGTTTTCCTCCTGGATGTATTCGGCAACCGCCGAGCGCAGCCATTCCAGGCGTTCCGGCAGGCGGGCGCCACAGGCCATCAGCAACGGCACGGTGTGCTTGACGTGGTGGTAGGCCTGGCCTAGGAAAGCGACATAGCTTTCCAGAGTCACCGTGCCGTCGAGAACCTGGCGGATGATCGGCGCGCCCAGAAGGTAGTCGCGCTCTTCGCGGGTCTGTTCGAGCAGCGATTCGTAGAAGGACATCAGAATTCTCCTTGCATGATTTCAGTGGCCATCAGGCCCGCGATGGCGTCGCGATAGCGCGACAGCAGCGCTTCGCGGCGCAGTCGCCCGTTGGCGGTGGCGAAGCCGTTGAAGGCGGTGAAGGCTTCGTCTGCGCGCAACCAGTGATGGATCCGGGCGTAATCCGGCAATTCCCGGTTGACCGCCTCCACCGCCGCCTGCAATGCGCTGTCGGGGAGGTCGGCGCGGCGCGGCACCAGCACCGCGACGTTGGCCGGAAGGGCCTCGCCGTGCAGCCAGGCCTGAGCGATCGGCGACTGCTGCACGAGTTCGGATTCGACCCATTCGGGATTGACGTTGCGGCCGTAGGCGGTGATGAACTGGTGCTTGCGGCGACCGTGCAGGATCAGGAAACCGTCTTCGAAGTGGCCTAGGTCACCGCTGTCCAGCCATTCGTCCTGCAGCGGAACCTCACCCAGATAAGCGAGCATCCGCGGTCCGCGCACCAATACCGCGCCGGTCGCACCGATGCGCACCTCGACGTGAGGCAGCGGCCGGCCGACGCTGCCGATCCGCCGCGCGCCGGGCGTGTTGAGACAGACCACCGAGGCGCATTCGGACAGTCCGTAGCCCTCGTAAACCGGCAGACCAAGCCGTTCGGCCCGGCGCAGCAGGGCGGGTGCAACCCTGCCGCCGCCGACCGCGATGAAACGCAGCGAAGCCGGCAGCGCCGCACCCCGCTCGGCTGCCGTCACCAGCATCAGCAGCAGTTGCGGCACCAGGATCAGGCTGTCCGGCTGGCTGCGCTGCAGCGCAGCCAGAAAGCGCTGAACATCGAACTGGCTGGCGCCGGAGAAGCCGATTTCTTCCATCGGCAGCATTTCCACGACAGCGCCAGCCAGCAGCGGGGCATACACACCGGCGATGTTCTCCAGCAGCGTCGCCAGGGGCAAGACGCACAGATGGCGCTCGATCGAGCACGGTTCGCTCGCCTGCCGCAGACTGTCCGCCACCGCCATCATGCTCGCCGCGTCCAGGCAGACGCCCTTGGGCTGCCCGGTGGTGCCGGAGGTAAAGGTGATTTTCAGCGTGCCGGCTGGCAGGGCAGGGGGGACATCGACGACACGCCGGGCGAGTTGCGCGCTGGTGGGGCCGAAGCCGAGGGATTCGAACGGGCGGCTGTCGTCACAGACCAGGGCATCGATCCCGGAGCTGTCGAGCACGTGGGCCAGCTGCGATGGCGAAAAGAACGTCGGCAGCGGCACGCAGACCAGGCCGGCCTGCAGCGCGGCGAGATCCCACAAGGCCCAGTCCAGGCCGTTGTCCAGCGCGATGGCAACGCGCCGGCAGCCCGCTACGCGCAGACGCTCGGCGCGCAGCGCCGTCTGTTGCAGCAATTCGCGGTAGCTCAGGATGCGATCGTGCTGTTGCAGGGCAGGACGCGCGTCGTGCGCGCGCATGGCGTCGAACAGGGACTCAGGCGACAGCAACGTCCAGCTCTCCCGCTTCCGTAAAAAAAGGCCGGTATGCCAGTTGCTGATACACCCCCATGCCCACCAGACGCTCGTGGCCGCTGCGGATGTTGCCGGCCATCACCCTGGGCTGGGTGTCGTAGTAGCTGCCCCAGTCGGCGAGTTCGTCTCCCATGCGCGCCGGGTCGGCCTTGCCGAGCGGCAGCGGTCGCAGATCGAGGCGACGGAAGCTGTTCAGCACCTCGGGCGTGCCGGTAAATACCACCCAGTCAAAACCCTGCGAGACCAGCATTGCCGTGAGGGCGACGATCAGCAGGCGCGCGTGTCCGGCCCCGCGTGCCGCCAGGTTGCCGACCTCGACGATGCGTTCGCGCCCGGGAATCAGGCCGCAATGACGGGCGATCTCGGTCTCCACCGGCTGGTCGAGGTAGCGCTCGAGGAACAGCGATTCATCGGCCGCACTGCGCACGCCGATCGCACCGTGGCGGATTCCGGCGTCATCCTCGAGCTGCAGCAGGGTCGGCATGAAATGCCGTACCCGCGCGCCATAGCGGATGGCGAAGCGCTCATGAATGAAGGCCTCGACGCTCGTCCGGTCCGCGGATCGCTCGTCCCGACCCGGCACGCGCAGGGTAAGCGCGGGATCGCGGCCGATCCGCGCCAGGACGTTTTGACAACAGGCGTTTCTAGGTTTCATCTGGGCATCTCTGGATGACATGGCGCCCAGTCTCGCTGCTATGTATTAACTGATCCTTAAGGGTTGCAGCGTGCCGCTCTGGCGCGACCGTGGGGTTTGCGGCAGCCTGCACCCGGGCACCCCATGGATGCGCTGCGAACTCTGTGGTCGAATAGCGCAAAAATTTGCTTACGCGGGAGAGATCTCATCAACTTCGAACAACTGCTCATCGTCGTCATTCTTCTGGCTACCGTCGGCATGTTCCTGTGGGGCCGCTGGCGCCACGACATGGTGGCCGCTGGCGCGCTGCTGGCCTGCGTGTTCACCGGCCTGGTGCCGTATGCCGACGCCTTCGCCGGCTTTGCCCACCCGGCCGTCATCACCGTGGCCTGCGTGCTGGTGATGAGCCACGGCCTGATGACTTCGGGTGCGGTCGATGCGCTGACGCGGCGCGTGCTGCCGGCCAAGGCCGGACCCACGCTGTCCATCTTCATGCTCACTGCACTGGCAGCGCTGCTGTCCGCCTTCATGAACAATGTCGGCGCGCTGGCGCTGCTGATCCCGGTCGCCATGCAGATTTCAGCGCGTCTCAACCTGCCGCCGGGCAAGGTGCTGATGCCGCTCGCCTTCGGCTCCATCCTCGGGGGCACCACCACCCTGATCGGCACCCCGCCCAATCTCATCATCTCCGGCCTGCGCGCCGAGGCCGGATTCGGCAGCTTCGGCATGTTCGATTTCACCCCCGTCGGTTTTTCGATGACAGCCCTGGGCGTCCTTTTCATCGGCCTCGTCGGCTGGCGCCTGGTGCCCGGGCGCACGCAGACCGACGTCGAGGGCTTCGATACCGGTACTTACCTGACCGAGGCGCTGGTGCCTGAAGGCAGCAAGGCGGCCGGCATGAAACTGCGCGAGATCGAGGCGGCGCTGGAGGAGGCGGATGCGCAGATCATCGGCCTGGTGCGCAACGACGTGCGGGTGTCGGCGCCGAACTCCGGCCGTTACGTGCACGCCGGCGACATCCTGATCATCGAGGCCGAGGCGGAAAAGCTCGCGACTGCCCTGTCCAGCCTTGGGCTGGTGCTGGAAGAAGCCCAGCACAAGGCGGAAAAGGAGGAGAAGCAGGAAAAGGAGGAAGCGGGGGACACGGCTGCGACGGAAGAGAAGGAAAAAGAGAAAAAAGAGAAAGAGAAGGAGAAAAAGGAGAAGGCGCCGCCGTCGGATGAAATCGTTCTGGTGGAGCTGGCGATCCTGCCGTCTTCCGGGCTGCTCGAGCGCACCCCGACCGATATCCAGTTGCGCAACCGTTTCGGCATCAACCTGCTCGCCGTATCGAGCCAGGGCCGGCGCAGCCGGGCCCGGCTTAGGACCTATCGCTTCAAAGCGGGCGACGTGCTGATGATGCGCGGCACGCCGGAAGCGATTGCCGAATTCGCC
>JBAPWR010000406.1:0-1694 GCA_049283775.1 Thiobacillus sp. | reverse complement strand
AGATAAGCCACCAGGGCATCCATTTCGGAGACCCCGGAAGGATCGCCGTCATAGTTGCCGAACTTGGCCTGTTCGATCATGTTCTGGTGGGCATCGGGAATATGTAGCTGCACGGCGACGCTCTCGCCGAACTTCTCGACATTGGCGGCCCGTTCGGCTTCGGTCAGCGAATACGGCACGCCCACCTTGCGCAGCGCCTTCAAACGACCCTCGAGATCGGAGATGTCCAGCGGCGTGTCGAGCAGCCAGGGATAGTTCGGCATCACCGATTCCGGCACCATCGAGCGCGGCGCAACCATGTGCTGCACGTGCCACTCGTTCGAATACTTGCCGCCCACGCGGGCCAGATCGGGACCGGTACGCTTCGATCCCCACTGGAAGGGGTGGTCGTACTGCGACTCCGCTGCCAGCGAGTAATGGCCGTAACGCAGCTTCTCGTCGCGGAACGGACGGATCATCTGCGAATGGCAGGTATAACAGCCCTCGCGGATATAGATGTCGCGGCCGCGCTGCTCCAGCGCAGTATAGGGACGCACGCCCTCGACCTTCTCGATGGTCTTGTCGATGAAGAACAGCGGGGCGATTTCCACCAGGCCGCCGACGCTGATCGCCAGCATGGTCAGCACCGACATCAGGCCGATGTTGGTTTCAATCCATTCGTGTTTGAAATTGAAGTTCATGGTCTGTGTCTTTCCTTACGCACCAGCACGCGCCATCTTGGCCGCCAGCTTGGCTTCCAGCGCAGCGTTCTCGATCTTCGCCTGACGGATGGTCATGGTCATGTTGAAGGCCATCAGCACCGTTCCGGTGAGGAAGAACATGCCGCCGATCGCACGCATCGCATAGAAGGGCATCATCGCTGCAACCGACTCGACGAACGAGTACTGCAGGTTGCCGAACTCGTCGAAGGCGCGCCACATCAGGCCCTGGGTGATGCCGGAAATCCACATCGCGACGATGTACAGCACGATGCCGATGGTGGCGAGCCAGAAATGCCACTCGACCAGCTTCTGGCTATAGATCTTGGTGTCCCACAGCTTGGGCATCATGTGGTACAGCGAACCGAAGGAGATCATCGCCACCCAGCCGAGCGCGCCGGAGTGCACGTGGCCCACGGTCCAGTCGGTGTAGTGCGACAGCGCGTTGACTTCCTTCAGCGACATCATCGGGCCTTCGAAGGTCGACATGCCATATAACGACAGGGCGACGATCATGAAGCGCATGATCGGGTCGGTGCGCAGTTTGTCCCAGGCACCGGACAGGGTCATGATGCCGTTGATCATGCCGCCCCAAGACGGCATCAGCAGCAGGATTGAGAAGGCCGCGGCCAGCGACGAGGTCCAGTCGGGCAGCGCGGTCCAGTGCAGGTGGTGCGCACCCACCCACATGTACATGAAGCCCAGCGCCCAGAAGTGGACGATCGACAGGCGGTAGGAGTAGATCGGACGGCCTGCCTGCTTCGGCACGAAGTAGTACATCATGCCGAGGAAGGCGGCGGTGAGGAAGAAGCCCACCGCATTGTGGCCGTACCACCACTGTGTCATCGCGTCCTGGGTGCCGGAGAACAGGCTGTAGGACTTCATCGAGAACAGGTTGACGGGCATGGCCAGGTTGTTGAAGGTGTGCAGCAGCGCGGTCGCCAGGATGAAGGCCAGATAGAACCAGTTGGCGACGTAGATGTGCGGCTGCTTGCG
>JBAPWR010000405.1:0-2869 GCA_049283775.1 Thiobacillus sp. | reverse complement strand
GCAGCAGGAAGTCATAGGCGGCACGGAAGCGCGGGTGCTCCAGCAGACGGAAAGGGCGCTGGCCGCCACGCTGCTCGAAGCGCGGCTGCAGTCCCCAGACCTCCTTCATCATGCCGTCGTAGCGGCGCGGAATGGCGAGCCGTTCGCGTTGCGCGTCGAGTACATCGTCCATCGCCGCGAGGAGCGCCGGCATCGGTTTCTCGCCGTCGGCCTGCAGCGCCTGCCAGCGCTGCGCCACCTGGGGCCACAGCAGGGCGGCGAACAGGAAGGCCGGAGAGGAGGGACGGTCGTCGCGGATGCGCTCGTCGGTGCTTTTCAGCGCAGCGGTGATGAAGCGCTCGCCGGTGGGATTGTCGAGGATGGTGTCGAGCAGCGGCAGCATGCCGTGGTGCAGGCCTTCGGCGCGCAGCTGGTGCACCCCGCGCAGGGCGTGGCCGGACAGCAGGATCTTCAGCGCCTCGTCGAAGATGCGGGCGCGCGGAATGTTGGCCAGCAGCGGCGCCAGCGTGGCGACCGGCTTGCGGGTGTCGGGATCGATGTGGAAGTCGAGCTTGGCGGCGAAGCGCGCGGCCCGCAGCATGCGTACCGGATCCTCGCGGAAGCGCGTCTCGGGATCGCCGATCATGCGCAGCACGCGCTTCCTGCAGTCGGCGACGCCGCCGAAATAATCGTGGACTTCCTCGCGCGCCGGATCGTAGTAAAGCGCGTTGATGGTGAAGTCGCGGCGCGCAGCGTCGTCCTCCATGCTGCCGAACACGTTGTCGGACAGGAGCCGGCCATGTTCGTCAGTCGGGCGATCCTCCTCCTCCTCGGCTTCCTTCTGGCCATTGGAGCGGAAAGTGGTGACCTCGATGGTCTCGCGGCCGCACATCACGTGGACGATCTGGAAGCGCCGGCCGATGATGCGCGAGCGGCGGAACAGGCGCCGCACCTGCTCGGGCGTGGCGTCGGTGGCGACATCGAAATCCTTGGGGATTCCGCCGAGCAGCAGGTCACGCACTGCGCCGCCGACGAGGTAGCCCCTGAAGCCGGCCGCCGCCAGGGTTTCGCAGGTCTTCAGCGCGCAGTCGTCGATCTGGTCACGGCGGATGCCATGTTTGCTCTGGGGCAGGATTTGCGCGCGCGCGGCGGTGCTGGAGCGGGACTTGCGGCCAAACACCTTGTTGATGATGCTGCGAATCATTGAATGGGGCGGGTTGGGGAGGAGTGGCTAAAAGGCAAGCGGCGATTATACAGGCTGGCGGCTGGTCGTTTCCCGGCGCCACAGTGCTGCCGTGCCGGCTCCGTACAGTTCCTCCAGCGCGTCCGCGCCGAGCATCTCCGCAGGCGTGCCCGATCGCCAGCGCCCGTCGCCATACAGAAACAGCAGGCGGTCGCAGTGGCAGGCCGCCCAGTTGGGGTCGTGCAGGGTCAGCACCACGCCATGGCCGGCATCGGCTTCGCTGCGCGTCCAGGCCAGCAGACGCGCCTGGTGCGCCGGGTCGAGGTGAGTCAGCGGCTCGTCGAGCAGGGCGAAGCGCGGTTGCTGCACCGCCAGCTGCGCCAGCCGGGCGCGCTGGCGTTCGCCGCCGGAGAGGGTGGCGAGCGGACGCCCGGCGAGGTCGCCGAGCTCCCAGGTGGCCAGATGCGAGGACATGTCGCCACGGTCCTGGCCGAACGGAAACCGCCCGAGCGCGACGAAGTCGGTGACGTTGCCGAGGAATCCGCCTTCGTCGCCCTGCGGCAGCAGGCCGATGTGCTGCGCCCGGACAAGCGGTGGCAGGCCGGCGAGCGCCTGGCCGTCGAGCCTGACCTCGCCCAGGGCCGGCGCGGCAAGGCCGGCCAGCACCGTGAGCAGGGTCGACTTGCCGGCGCCGTTGGCGCCGAGGATGCCGAGAACTTCGCCAGGTTCGAGCACGAGATCGAGGGAATCGACCAGGGTGCGGTCGCCGGCTTGCAGGGTGAGGCGTCGGGCGGCGAGACTCAAGGCTGGTCCTCCTGGTGTCGAGTTGCGTGAGTGCTGATATGCCTCATTCCGGTTGCCAGGTTTCGATCCGCGACAGGCGGCAGGCTGGCATCGCGAATCATGCAGCCTGCAACATGAATTCGACCTTGACCGCCTCGTAGGGAAACTCGATCTTGCCCTCGGGCGTGCGGTCGAGGATGCCGGCGTCGAGCAGGGCGGTGATGTCGCCGTGCACGGCCTTGACGTCACGCCCGGCGCGGCGCGCCGCTTCGCGGATGGAGACAGGGCCGGCACCGCACAGGACTTTGAGCAGTTCCCAGCGCTTGGCGGTGAGTACTTGCCAAAGCAGTTCAGGGGTGGCGAATCCGATCCGCGCGACCGATTCTCCGCGCCCGGTTTGCATGGCACGCGCGGTGTCGGCCAGTGTGTCGGAAAGACTGCGCACTTCAAGAACGACCGTGTTCATGGTTCCACCTTTCGATGTCGGCATTGAAATCCCGCATCAGCTGATCCGGGTCCGAGAAGGCATAGTCCGATTCCTTGCCATCGACGTGGCGGTGATCGCCCTTGCCGCGTTCGTTGTCGTAGCGGACCACGCACTCGCCCTCGACCACATAGGCCAGCCGGTACTTGAACGGATGTCCGGCGGGCGGAACCGGCTTCGGCAGCCGCCATACGACCACTTCGACGAACGCGTCGCTGTTCAGGATGACGCGGCGACGGATGAGCGCGATGGCCTTCATGTTGGAGAGATTAACAACACAGGTGGAGTGTTGTCAAATTATCCAACACTGGCCGAGAAGGCAGGCGTTACGGCCGGCGCAGCAGCCACAGCATCAGCGGCACACCGATCAGCGCGGTAAGCACGCCCACCGGCAGTTCGCGCGGCGCGGCGACGCTGCGTGCCAGGGCGTCGGCCAGCAC
>JBAPWR010000404.1:0-2224 GCA_049283775.1 Thiobacillus sp. | reverse complement strand
AAGCGGGTCTTGCCGCAACCGGTCGGCCCCTTGAGCAGGATCGGCAGCTTGTTGCGATAAGCCGCCTCGAAGATGGCAATCTCGTTGCCCACGGCCTCGTAGTACGGCTCACGGTCGATGAAGTGGGATTCCGGGGTGAGTATCTGGGCGGGGGCGTTCATGGGGGCGGGGTCAGAAACAGGCGGATTGCTGCTTTTTGCGTTCGAGTTCGCGGACTTCCTCATTCCACGCTTTCATCTGCTCCGGGCTGGCGGACCCTTTGCGGCTTGCCTGGTCCATCTTGTCGAGCAGGCGTCCAAGCTGTTCGGACAGGGTTTCACACTGGCCGGCAGAAGGGGCGAGCACGGCAGGCTTCCTGGAAGCGGATTGCGGCTCGAGGCGGATTGCGGGGGAGGTTGGCGCAGGCTTGGAGGGTGGCACGCGCGGCGCAGCTTTGGCAGGCGCCGCTGGTTTGGCGGGCTGGGTCGGCGTTACAGCAGGGGCTGCTTTGGGCACAGCGGCTGGCGCCGGCGGTGCAGGATCGATCTCGACCTTCTTGACTTCACGCGCGTTCTTGCAAGGCAGGTTGGAGTAGGTCACGGCGCCACGTGCGTCGATGCACTTGTTGAGCGTGGCCTGGGCTCCCGCGACGGCGGGGAGCAGGGCGCACAGCGAGAGCAGGGCAAGCGCAGGGAAACGCACGGTTCAGTGTTCGCCCGAATACTTGTCGTCTTCGATTTCCATTTTCTTCTGGAATTCGGCTTCCTTCTCCTGCTCGGCCAGGGCGCGACGGCGGGCCAGGCGCTTCTCGTAGGCGTCCGGGCGCTCCTCGACGAATTTCTCGCCGAACAGGGTGTGGCGCAGGAAGTTGAGACCGAAGTCGAGCAGGGCCTCGTCGTCGGCGATCAGGGTCGCCATGATCTCCACCGGGATGTCGTAGGTGTCATTGAAACTCGGGCTCATGACGAAGGCGCGGAAGCGGTCGACATCGTAGCTCGCCATGAAGAACAGCTGGTTCGAGATCGGCGTCGGCTTGCCGATGGCGGGGCCGGCCGACTTGCGCTTGACCACCAGTTGGCGCCACGCGTGCGCCTTCTGGTCGTATTCGACCACGCCCTGTTCGCTGCGGTATTCCTCGATGGTCTGCTTCTTGTCCTCGAAATGGCCAAGGCAGTGCGGTTCCCTGACCAGGGCATAGGCGCTGCGGTCGACATACTCGTCGGAACGGCGCATGGTCAGGAGCGCCACCGGGTAGTAGCGGCAGGCGGTCGGGCGGTCCTCGTAGACGCCGCAGCCTTCCGGCTTCATGAACTGGCATGCGGTGCCGCCCTCGACCGGCTTGAGCTTGATCCCCGGCATGCCGTCCTTGTCCATCTCGAACGGTACCGAGTACTGCTTGAGGAATTCGCCCGAGGTCATGTCCAGGCGCTTTTTCAGGCGCAGGACATCATAGGGGGTAAGCGGGATGTCGATGTTGCTGCAGCAGGCATTCCAGCACTTGATCCCGTGGTGGCAACTGAATTGCAGCTGCGCATCCTCTTTCAGCATGATCGGTTTGACCGGACTTCCCGCAAACGGCGAGTCTTCGATCATGTCTTTGAATTCGGCTTCGTTCATCTTGCTACCTCGTGGGGTGGGACCCCTGTCAAATCAACACACAGACGGCAGGGCGTAGGTTACGCGCTTTCGACTGGATGCTAAACCGCGTTGGCCGTGCAGTTTTTGCACGGGGGAAAAAAACCGGGCGCCATGAAGGCGCCCGGAGTTTACTGCATCACTGATGATTTAGTGAGCAGCGGGCTTGAACAGCTTGGACTTGTCGACCAGGTCCACGTGGGCGCGCTTGAAGCAGTTCCACTTCTTGGAGTTCTTGTCGTACACCGAGTTCACGAAGCAGTGCCAATTTTCCTCATCGACAAAGTTCTTGTCCATGCGGTAGTAGAAGCCGGGGTAACGGCTCTCTTCACGGAACTGGATATGCTTCATGTGGGCTTCGGCCGTCAGGATGCGGTGGTAGTTTTCCCACGCGCGCAGCAGTTCGTGCAGGTCCTTCGCACGCATCTTCTCCGCGTCTTCCTTCAGCATGTTCAGCTTCTCTTCAGCGACACCCAGCATGTTGGCGTTGGTCGTGTAGTAGGTCGCGACACCGGCCACATACTCGTCCATGATCTTCTGCAGACGGAACTGCAGCATCTTGGGCGTGATGTAGTTGGGGTTGACGTCGATCGCCGTGGTGTAGTCCTTG
>JBAPWR010000403.1:0-6845 GCA_049283775.1 Thiobacillus sp. | reverse complement strand
GGGCGGCGGACTTTGAAGCCCCGGCTTCGATCACCCCAACCCTGGGTCATCACCAACCACAGAAAACACGGAGAGCACGGACGACATGTTGCGTGTCCGTTAGGCGGACAGAAACCGGTCCGCCAAGCCTTCCTCATCAAAGCATTGCAATGGGAAACCGGAACCACTATCACGTCTACGTAATCGAACTCTCGAAAGAGGTTCTCCACGAAGCTCGCTTCAGGAAAGCCAACCCCGGCTACGTTGCGGGCAAACCTTGCGTCTACGTCGGCATGACCGGGCTGGATCCGGATCTGCGCTTCGACAAGCACAAGGCCGGCATCCAGTCCAACCGCTACGTGAAGAAATTCGGCCTGCGCTTGCTGCCTGAGCTGTACGAAATCTACAACCCGATGCCCTACGACGGCGCCCGCGACATGGAAGTTGAGCTGGGGATCGATCTGCGTGAATCGGGGTACGGCGTGTGGCAGGCTTGAACCCGTTGTCCATTCTTCAGAGGAAAATGCGTTTCCATGCATGTCATTGCAGTCATTCACCCCCGTGATTCCTGAGCGCCTCGCCTTCATCGACCTTGAAACCACCGGTGCCAACCCGGTCCGCGACCGCATCACCGAGATCGGCGTGGTCGAAGTCGACGGCGACCGCGTCACCACCTGGAACACTCTGGTCAATCCGCAGCGGCCGATTCCCGAATTCATCCAGCAGCTCACCGGCATCCGCAACGAGATGGTGGCCGATGCACCGACCTTCGCCGAAGTCGCGGAGGAACTCGCCGGGCGCCTGCAGGGGAGGTTGTTCATCGCCCACAACGCGCGCTTCGACTATGGCTTCGTCAGGAACGAATACCAGCGCCTTGGGCAGCGTTTCCGCGCCGACGTGCTGTGCACCGTACGCCTGTCGCGCCGTCTGTTCCCCCAATTCCCGCGCCACAACCTCGACAGCCTGATCGTCCGCCACGGTCTGCAGCCGGGCGATCGCCATCGTGCTCTGGCCGACGCCGACCTGCTTTGGCAACTTTGGCGTGTGCTGCGCAACGAGCCGGGTGACGCTGCGCTGGCGGAAGCCGTCAACCAGCAGCTCCAGCGCCCCAGCCTGCCGCCTCATCTCGACCCCGCCCTGCTCGACGACCTGCCGGAGTCGCCCGGGGTGTACCAGTTCTATGGCGAGAATGACGCGCTGCTCTACGTCGGCAAGAGCGTCAACCTGCGTCAGCGGGTGCTCTCGCACTTTTCCGCCGACACCCGCGAATACAAGGAAACGCGTCTGACCCAGGAAGTGCGGCGCATCGACTGGCAGCAGACCGTCGGCGAGCTCGGCGCACTGCTGCTGGAGTCGCGCCTGGTGAAGGAAGGCCAGCCGATCCACAACCGCCGACTGCGTCGCGCCTCGGAGCTGTGTTCCTGGAGGCTGGAGGAAGTGGCGCCAGGCGATTTTCGCCCGCGTCTGGTGAGCGGACAGGAGAGCGGATTCGGTCGTGCCGGCGAACTCTTCGGCCTGTTCGCCACGCGGCGCGAAGCCCATACTGCCCTGCGCAA
This sequence comes from Thiobacillus sp., assembly GCA_049283775.1. GTDB lineage: Bacteria > Pseudomonadota > Gammaproteobacteria > Burkholderiales > Thiobacillaceae > Thiobacillus. Next base: position 5,310 of record JBAPWR010000403.1, on the reverse strand, counting down.
GATCGCCGAAGCGCATCAACTCTGCCCGGTGATCCTCGGGCTGGAGAAACCCCCACAGCCGGGGCGATCCTGCTTTGCCCATCAGGTGCAGAAATGCAAGGGTGCTTGCGTCGGCAAGGAAGCGATCGGACTGCACAGCGCGCGTCTGATGGCGGCACTGGCCAAGCTCAGACTCGAGGCCTGGCCCTATCCGGGTCCGATCGGCCTGGTGGAGCGCGACGATTTCATGGATATCGAGGAAGTCCATGTGGTCGACGGCTGGCGCTATCTCGGCACGGCAAAAAGCGAGGTCGATATTCACGACCTGCTCGAGCAGGCATCGAAACCGCAGTTCGACCGCGACACCTACAAGCTGATCCGGTCCCATCTCGCCAAGGGGAAACTCAAACTCAGGCGTTTGTGACGCTCGGCCTGTCCGGGCGGAAACATCCGGTCTGACAGGGATTCGCCCTGGCGTCGGGGCAGCCGGGATAGAGCCGCCTCGTTTGGCGGGGCGCCGACAGGCCGGGATAGAATACGGCTTTGCTTTCCGACACCCGCATCATGACCATCAGCATCAAATCCGGCGCCGAGATCGAAGGGATGCGCGTCGCCGGCCGGCTCGCCTCGGAAGTGCTCGACTACATCACGCCCTTCGTCAAGCCCGGCGTCAGCACCGGCGAACTCGACAAGCTGTGCCACGACTACATGGTCGACGTCCAGGGCACGATCCCCGCGCCGCTCAACTACGCGCCGCCAGGCCATGTGCCCTACCCCAAGTCGATCTGCACCTCGGTCAACAACCAGGTTTGCCACGGCGTGCCGGGGGACAAGATTCTCAAGAACAGCGACATCGTCAACCTCGACATCACCGTGATCAAGGATGGCTGGCACGGCGACACCAGCCGCATGTTCGTCGCCGGCGAGACCTCGATCCAGGCACGTCGCCTGATCCAGGTGACCTACGAATCGATGTGGATCGGCATCAGCCGGGTCAAGCCGGGTGCGCGCCTCGGCGACATCGGCCACGCCATCCAGCGCCACGCCGAGCAGAACGGCTACAGCGTGGTGCGCGAGTTCTGCGGCCACGGCATCGGCCAGAATTTCCACGAGGAACCGCAGGTGCTGCATTACGGCAAAGCCGGCACCGGGCTGGTGCTGGAAGCGGGCATGACCTTCACCATCGAGCCGATGATCAACGCCGGCCGCCGCGACATTCGCCAGTTGCCCGACGGCTGGACCATCGTCACCAAGGATCGCAGCCTGTCGGCGCAGTGGGAACACACGGTGCTGGTCACCCCCGACGGTTTCGAGGTGCTGACGGTATCCGCCGGCAGTCCGGCGGTCCCCGACATCGTTCGCCAGGCGGCCTGACCCCAGGTGGCCGACTCCCATGCACAACTCACCGCCCTGCTGCGCGAACGGCTGAAGTCGGGCCGCAGCAGGCTGGCGGAAGGCTTCGCCCGCCAGGCCCAGGTCAGCCATTACCTGACCCACCATGCCGCGCTGGTCGACGGCGTGCTGGCCGACCTGTCAGACCAGCTGAACCTGCCGGCCAGCTTCTGCCTGGCAGCGGTAGGCGGCTACGGCCGCGGCGAATTGTTTCCCGGCTCCGACGTCGACGTTCTGCTGCTGCTGCCGGATGACCCGGACAGCGCCCAGCAGGCTGCGCTGGAGCGCTGGGTGCAAGCCTGCTGGGACGTCGGCCTGGAGATCGGCCACAGCGTGCGCAGTGTCGATGCCTGCATGAGCGAGGCCGACCAGGACATCACGATCGAAACCAATCTGCTCGAGGCGCGCTATCTGTGGGGCGATCAGGGCCTGTTTGCGCAGTTCCGCAGCCGCTTCCAGGCACGCTTCGACGCGCGGCACTTTTTCGACGGCAAGCTGGCCGAGCAGGACGCACGCCATGCGCGATTCGACGACAGCGCCTACAAGCTCGAGCCCAATCTCAAGGACAGTCCGGGCGGCCTGCGCGACCTGCACACCATCCAGTGGATGGCGCAGGCCTGCGCCATCACCGGCGGCTGGAACGGCTTGGCACGCGCAGGCTTGCTGACGCCTCCCGAGGCCCAGCGCATCGCCCGCGAGGAACGCTGGCTGTCCGGCCTGCGCATCCAGCTGCATCTGCTGGCGAAGCGGCGCGAGGATCGCCTGGCCTTCGATTACCAGCACGAACTCGCCGCACGGATGAAGCTCGCCGCCACTGCCCACCTGCGCGCCGACGAGCGGCTGATGCAGAACTATTACCGCGCCGCCAAGCTGGTGCAGCGCGCCAATGACATCCTCATCCAGTCGATGCGTGTCAGGCTGTTCCCGGTGAGCGGCTCGCCATTGGCGATCGATGAGGATTTCCAGTTGCGCGGCGACCTGATCGAGGCACGCGAGCCCGGTCTGTTCGAACGCAAACCCGATGCCCTGCTGCGTGCCTTCGTCGTCCTCGCCGAGCATCCCGATGCGGCGGGATTCGAACCGGCCACGCTGCGTGCACTCTGGCGCGGCAGCGCGCTGATCAACGCTGCCTTCCGTGCCCGGCACGAACACCGCCAGCTTTTCATGGCCCTGCTGCGGCAGCCGCGCGGCGTCACCCGGGCACTGCGCGCCATGCATCTGTATGGCCTGCTGGGACGCTACATACCGGCATTCGGCAAGATCGTCGGGCAGATGCAGCATGACCTGTTCCATATCTACACCGTCGACGAGCACATCCTTACCGTGCTGCGCAACGTGCGTCGCCTGACGGTGCCTTCACTGGCTCACGAGTTGCCGCTCGCCAGCCGGCTGATGAGCCAGTTCGACAAACCGGAACTGCTCTATCTGGGTGCGCTGTTCCACGACATCGCCAAGGGGCGCGGCGGCGACCACTCCGAACTTGGCAGCGAGGATGCACGACGGTTTTGCCATAGCCATGGCCTCGACAGCGAGGATGCCGAACTGGTGGCCTGGCTGGTCGAAACGCACCTGGTGTTTTCGCGAACCGCGCAAAAGGAAGACATCAGCGATCCTGCCGTGATTGCCGCGTTTTCCGCAAGGATGGGCAGCGTTCGCCGCCTCACCGCACTCTATCTGCTGACCGTTGCCGATATCCGTGGCACCAGCCCCAAGGTCTGGAACGCCTGGAAGGGAAAATTGCTGGAGGATCTCTACCATGCAGCGCTGGCCCAGCTTTCGCATGCCGAAGCCGATCTCGGCAACACGGCGCAAAAACAGGCCGAAGCCAGGGCCAATCTGGCACTGTACGGCTTGCCCGACGAAGCAGCCAACGCGGTCTGGAAACATCTCGACAACCGCTATTTCCAGCGCTTCGAGGTCAGCGACATCGCCTGGCAGGCGCGCAAGCTGTGGCGCAAGATGGACGCTGCCGATGCCGTGGTGCGGGCGCGGCTATCCCCGGCCGGAGAAGGCATCCAGGTCCTGGTCTATGCCGCCGATCGCGCGGACCTGTTCGCCCGCATCTGCGGCTTCTTCGCCCGCATCCAGTACACCATTCTCGAGGCGAAGATACACACCACCCGCCACGGCTATGCGCTCGACAGTTTCCAAGTGATGGACCTGGCGAACCGGGGGATTCACTACCGGGATTTTCTGAGTTTTGTCGAGCATGAACTGGCGCTCGAACTCGATCCGTCGCGTCCGGTCCAGAGCGCGCCGCGTGGACGTCTGTCGCGCCACCAGCGGCATCACCCCTATCCCCCACGGGTCGGCCTGAAGCATGACCCGCAGCGCGGTGTGCACGTGCTGTCGATCACCTGCGCGGACCGCGGCGGCCTGCTGTTCGCCATCGCGGACGTTCTGAAGCGCCACGGCATCACGCTGTACGCCGCCAAGATCGATACGCTGGGCGAGCGGGTCGAGGATACTTTTCTGGTCCAGGGCGACGCCCTGCTGGATGGCCAGGGCGCCCGTTCGCTGGAGACGGACCTGCTGGGGGTTCTGCAGGACTAGGGCCGCTTGCAGGCCCTAGAAAGGACGTGCGTATTCGTCGACGTAGCGACCGCGGGCCGGCGCCTTGCGCGCAGGCGGCGATTTTTTGCGTGTCGCAGGTGGCTGGCTTTTGGTCTTGTCGGTGTTTTCGCTTTTGGGCTGGATGCGGCCGCGACCCGGACGAACCGTCGTGCCGGTTGCCACGCCTTCCAGCCCGGACTGGTCGAAGCGGAGTTCGATCCCGCTGCGCGGGTCCCTCGCCGGGTGGCTCATGCGCTCGGCCTCGAAAAATTCATCCGCATTCCAGACAACTGCGCGTCGGCCTCCGGCAGCATTCGCCTGGCCGTCGATCCCGCTGCGCGGGTCCCTCGCCGGGTGGCTCATGCTGCCACCTTCCAATCCCTGAGGCTGCCGGCGAGGGTTCGGGTTAGGGAGACGAGCGCGCCGATGGCATCGCTGCTGGGGCGCGCTTCGCATTCGTTGATCTTGCCTTCTGCGTAGACGGAGAGGATCAGCAGGTTCTGCCGGGCTTCCAGCGGGAGGGAAAGTGCGCCGCCGGCAAGGGCGGCCTGAATATCGTTCCAGACTTCGCGGTTGGCTTCCAGTGCGATCGCTAGACGCGCCTCGCGGTCGGGTGCGGTCCAGTGGCGCTGCACGGCCATCAGCAGTGCCGAGGCGCCTTCGAGTCGTTCGGCGCCGATCATGATGGTGTCCGCTGCCAGGATTCGTTGCTGTGCCTGTTGAATCAGTTCATCCGGATTCATTGTTTGTGTTGTCCTCTGTCCAGCATCCGGGGCACTTCGCCCACGGTCACGCTTCAAGTTAGCGGTCAGGCAGGGGACAACTTTAGGCGCGCTTATTGCAGGGAAGATTCTCGACGTGAACTCATCAATCGTCCTGCAGGTTCTGGCCCGGAAAGAGGGTTTCGGTGAAACCAAAGTCGCGCAGGTCGCGGATGCGCATGGGATAGAGAATGCCCAGTAGATGATCCACCTCATGCTGCACGACGCGGGCATGAAATCCGTCCACGGTGCGGTCGATCGACTGGCCACGCAGGTCGACTCCCCGATAGCGCAGGCGGATATGGCGCGGTACCCGGCCACGCATGCCCGGCACCGACAGGCAGCCCTCCCAATCCTCCTCCATGGCGTCGGTCAGCGGCGTCAGGACGGGATTGATGAGCACGGTGAAGGGCACGGTTTCCGCTTCGGGATAACGCGGGTTGGCACTGACCTCGAACATCACCACCTGCAGGCCGACGCCGATCTGCGGCGCGGCCAGTCCTGCGCCATTGAGCGCGTGCATGGTGTCGCGCATGTCGACGATGAGTTGCGCCAGGGCGGGCGATTCGAAATCCTCGACCGGGCGGGCGCGTGCGAGCAACCTAGGGTCACCCATTTTCAACAC
>JBAPWR010000402.1:0-2291 GCA_049283775.1 Thiobacillus sp. | reverse complement strand
AGAAAATGCGCGAGGGCGAGCACGGACTCCCCCATGCCCTGGTTTTCGTATTTGCCGACGAGGCCGACTGTTTGGAATGGCGCTTGCATGGAACGATTATAAAGGTTGGCGTGTCGCTATTCGGAGCCGGAAAATCCTTCGGGTACATTTTTACCGTGATGCCGATTTGCGCCGGATTTGCCAGCCTTTCAGCCCCTAGCCCCGCCCCCCCAGTTCTGCAACAATGTCCCCATGCTTTCCGATCGCGCCCGCATCCTGCTGAAGACCCTGGTGGAACGTTACATCGTCGAGGGTGAGCCGGTAGGATCGCGCACCCTGTCGAAGCATGCCGGCCTCGACCTGTCGCCGGCGAGCATCCGCAACATCATGTCCGACCTCGAGGAAATGGGCTTCGTCGCCAGCCCCCACACCTCGGCCGGACGGGTGCCGACGCCGCGCGGCTACCGCCTGTTCGTCGACAGCCTGCTGACGGTGCGGCCGCTGGCGCGCGAGGAAGTCAGCCAGCTCGAACACACCCTGACGCCGGCCGACCCCAATCGCCTGATCACCACCGCCTCGACCCTGCTCTCCGATCTCAGCCGATTCGCCGGCCTGGTGATGACGCCGCGCCGCAGCCCGGCCTTCCGCCAGATCGAGTTTCTCGCTTTGTCCGACAAGCGCATCCTGCTGATCATCGTCACCGTCGAGGGCGAGGTGGAAAACCGCGTCATCCTGACCGACCGTCCCTACAGCCCGTCGGCGCTGACCGAGGCCGCCAACTTCTTCAACCAGAATTTTGCCGGCCATACCTTCGACCAGGTGCGCGCCAAGATGCGCGACGAGCTGGGGCGGATGCGCGACGACATCACGGGCCTGATGGCCGCGGCGGTCGATGCCGGCAGCCAGGCGCTCGACGCCAGCCAGGAGAACGTGGTGGTGTCGGGCAGCCGCAAGCTGCTCGACGTCGAGGAACTCTCCAGCAACATGGGCAGCCTGCGCCGCCTTTTTGATGCCTTCGAGCAGAAAACCCAGCTGTTGCAGCTGCTCGATCAGTCGCGAACCGCCAGCGGGGTGCAGATATTCATCGGCGGCGAATCCGAGATGATGCCGCTGGACGAATGCAGCATGGTCACCGCCCCCTACTCGGTCGACGGCCAGATCGTCGGCACCCTCGGCGTCGTCGGTCCCACCCGCATGGCCTACGAACGGGTGGTGCCGATCGTCGACATCACCGCCAAGCTTCTTTCCAGCGCACTTTCCCATCACTGAGCCCAATCGATGAGCTATCTCAAGGAACCCGAATACAAGCACGGGCAGGTCAGCCGCACCGGCATCCTGCTGGTCAACCTCGGCACGCCCGAGGCCCCGACCAAGCAAGCCCTGCGCCCCTACCTCAAGCAGTTCCTCTCCGACCCGCGCGTGGTCGAAATCCCGCGCGCGGTGTGGTGGCTGATCCTCAATGGCATCATCCTCAACACCCGACCGAAAAAATCGGCGGAAAAATACGCCTCGATCTGGACGTCCGAAGGCTCGCCGCTGAAGGTGCATACCGAGAAGCAGGCCAAGCTGCTGAAGGGCTGGCTGAGCGAGAAGATCGCTTCGCCCTACAGGGTCGAGTACGCCATGCGCTACGGCAGCCCGTCGGTGCCCGACACCCTGGCGAAAATGAAGGCTGCCGGCTGCGACCGCATCCTGATCCTGCCGTCCTATCCACAGTACGCTGCTTCCAGCACCGCCACCGCGTTCGACGACGCCTTCGCCTGGCTGCAGAAGGTCCGCAACCAGCCGGCGCTGCGCACCCTCAAGCACTATCACGACCATCCCGCCTACATCCAGGCACTGGCCGCCAACATCCGCGACTACTGGCAGATGCACGGCCGTCCCGACGTGCTGCTGATGAGTTTTCACGGCGTGCCGCGCTACACCCTCGACAAGGGCGACCCCTACCACTGCGAATGCCGCAAGACCGCGCGCCTGCTGGTCGAGGCGCTGCAACTGGAGGAAAGCCAGTACCGCGTCTGTTTCCAGTCGCGCTTCGGCAAGGCCGAGTGGCTGCAGCCCTACACCGACAAGACCCTCGAATCCCTGGGCAAGTCCGGCATCGGCCGGGTCGATGTGGTCGCTCCGGGCTTCACCGCCGACTGCCTGGAAACCCTCGAGGAACTGGCGATGGAAGGCCGCGCCAGCTTTCTCGGCGCCGGCGGCAAGGCCTTTCACTACATACCCGCGCTGAACGAGCATCCGCGCTGGATCGATGCGCTGGGACAGATCGCGCTGGAAAACCTCGGCGGCTGGGTCAGCGACACCTGGGA
>JBAPWR010000401.1:0-2670 GCA_049283775.1 Thiobacillus sp. | reverse complement strand
GGTGAAGTCCTCGAAGCTGAAGTCGAAAAACGATTGCACCGCCGGGTTGAGCTTCATCGTCGGCAGGCTGCGCGGGCTGCGCGACAGTTGCTCGCGCGCCTGGTCGAGGTGATTGAGATAGAGGTGGGCGTCGCCCAGGGTGTGGATGAAGTCGCCCGGCTCGAGGTCGGTGACCTGCGCCATCATCAGCGTCAGCAGCGCGTAGGAAGCGATGTTGAAAGGCACGCCGAGGAAGATGTCGGCGCTGCGCTGATACAGCTGGCAACTCAGCTTGCCGTCGGCGACGTAGAACTGGAAGAAGGCATGGCATGGCGCCAGCGCCATCCTGTCGAGATCGGCCACGTTCCACGCCGAGACGATGATGCGGCGCGAGTCGGGGTTGGTCTTCAGCGTCTTCACCACTTCGCTGATCTGGTCGATGGTGCCGCCGTCGCGGGCGGGCCAGCTGCGCCACTGGTGGCCGTACACGGGGCCGAGGTCGCCGTTCTCGTCGGCCCATTCGTCCCAGATGCTGACGCCGTTCTCCTTGAGGTAGCGGATGTTGGTGTCGCCCTGCAAAAACCACAGCAGTTCGTGGATGATCGAACGCAGGTGGCACTTCTTGGTGGTGACGAGCGGGAAGCCTGCGGCGAGGTCGTAGCGCATCTGCCAGCCGAACACCGACAGGGTGCCGGTGCCGGTGCGATCGTCTTTCTTGGTGCCGTGCTCGAGCACGTGGCGCATCAGGTCGAGATAGGGTTTCATGGGGTGGAGGGCGCAGCCTGGACCGCGCCATTATCGCCCAGAACCGCGTCGTAATAAGCGCTGAAATGGCTCGTCGGCGAGCTGCCGTAGACGTCGGCGAAAGCGATAATGAAATCGGCGTCGCCCTGCAGCGCCAGCACCAGTTCACGGAATTTCGCCTCGTCCTGGTCACGCAGCCAGCGCACCAGCAGCATGGCCTGGCGGTAGAAGGAATGGATGTCGAGATTCCAGGCCGCGGCGCGATGGCGCCGGTCGGGGGTGTCGCGTGCATCGAGGTTGACCCGCCTGCCCTCGCGGATCGCCGCCATGACCTTGTCGTCACTGGCGTATTCCGCGCCGCCGCCTTCCGCCGCCAGCGACGCCCAGCCTTCGTGGAACCATACCGGCAGCGTGCTTTGATAGTGACCGATGCGCTGCCCGAGATGCAGGTGCGACAGTTCGTGCGCCAGCAGCGGCTCGAGGCGATGCGCTTCCTTGCCGTCGAGATTGGGCGAGAGGAACAGGCGGTTGTCCGGCACCACCGCAGCCGACAGGCGCGGCGTCAGCACATGGCGACTGAAGCAGGCGGCGCTGCCGCAGACATGCACCCGCGGCGTTTTTGCGAATGGCAGGTAGTGCGCCGCCTCGACCCGCGCGATCGCCTCGGGCAGCGCCTGGGCGACACGCTCGCCGTAGGCCTCGAAGCCGGGCTCGACCCAGACCCGCGGGTCGCTGGCGAGCGGCGCAAAGCCGCTGACCGGCTTCAGCGCGCGCGGATGGCTGACGCCGAGGGCGCACCCGGACAAGACCGCGGCGACGAGCACCAGCAGGGCGACACGCAATTCCATCAGTCGAGCTGCAGGGCCTGCCAGCGGCCGTCGACCAGACCCTGCAAGGGCTGATAATGCTTCTTGTAGGCCATCTTGCGGCTGTCCGCGATCCAGTAGCCGAGGTACAGGTAAGGCAGTTCCAGGCGCCGCGCCAGTTCGATCTGCCACAGCACGCCGTAGGTACCGAGGCTGTCCTGCTCGCGTGCCGGGTCGAAGAAGGTGTAGACAGCCGAGAGTCCGTCCTCGACCTGGTCGACCAGGCAGACCATCACCAGCGTCTCGCCGTCGCGGAACTCGACCATCAGGCTGTCGACGTTGGACGACAGCAGGAACTGGGTGTACTGGTCGGGACCATCGCGGTCCATGCCGCCGCCGGCGTGGCGGCTGCCGAGATAACTGCGGTAGAGCGCGTAGTGCTCGTCCCTGAAATCCAGCGGCAGGAAGCGCGCCGTCAGATCACGATTGCGCTTGAGGCAGCGGCGCTGGGTCCGGCTCGGTATGAAGGCCGCGACTTCGACCCGTACCGGCACGCAGGCCTGGCAGTGCTCGCAGTGCGGACGGTAGGTGAACTGGCCGCTGCGACGGAACCCGGCACGGATCAGCGCGCTGTAGGCCTGGGGGTCGATGAGGTGGGTCGGCGTCGCCACCTGCGAACGCGCACGGCGCTCCGGCAGGTAGCTGCAGTCGTAATGCGCGGTCAGGTAGAACTGGATGCGCTGGAAGGGCGGCTCGGTCGGATGCATTAAATCGGTTTGGGCTTTACGTTTGCCCCCTCCCCCGTTCGGGGGAGGGTTGGGGAGAGGGCTCAAACGTCCAGGGTCCGGGAAGGTGCGGCAAGTTTACCAATTCCGCCAGACGCGCACAGAACTCGCTGCGCGCGATCGGGCGGGCCCCCATGCTGGCCAGATGCGATGTTTCCATCTGGCAATCGATCAGACCGAAATGCCAGCGCCGAAGTTGCCGCGCCAGCGCGACCAGGGCCACTTTCGAGGCGTCGGGCACGCGACTGAACATCGATTCGCCGTAGAACGCGCGGCCGATCGCCACGCCGTAGAGGCCGCCGAGCAGCCGGCCGTCCTGCCAGGTCTCGATCGAGTGAGCGTAGCCGGCCTGATGC
>JBAPWR010000400.1:0-2585 GCA_049283775.1 Thiobacillus sp. | reverse complement strand
AGGCCCTCGGGGATGAGCGGGACAACCAGTTCGTTGATGGTTCTGCCGCGTGCAACCGCGGCGGGATCGCGCCCGAGCAGAATTGAAATCCGGTTCTCCGTAGCGGCGATCTGTTGCTCGATGAACGAGATCGTTGCCAGCGCCTGCTTGTGTTGGGAACGCACCTGCATCAGTTCGGTTTCCGATACCAGACCGTGCTTGAAGCGCAATTCGAAAATCCGCAAGGTCTCGCCGAAGTTCTGCGCCGTGGCTTGAGCGACTTCGCGCTGCTGGTCGAGCGTGCGCAGTGCGATGTAGCTGGTCGCGACGCCGGATACCAGCGTGAGCACGACGCCGCGTTGCGCCTGTTCGCTGGCATACACCTGCGCCTGTGCGGCTTCGCTCAGGCGCCGTACGCGGCGGAACAGATCGAGTTGCCAGGAGGCGCCGAGCGTCGCCTGGTACAGCGTGAAATACGGGCTGACCCCGGGCGGGATCGGCGGCTGGCCTTCCTCGCTGGCCCTGGTGCGGCTGACGTCGGCGCCGTAACCCAGCTGCGGGTAGGCCTGCGCGTCCGTGGCCTGCAGCGTGCCGATGAACTGGTCGATGCGCGCGGCCGCAATCTGCACGTCGAGATTGTCGCGCAGCGCGGTTTCGATCAGTTCGTTGAGGACCGGATCGCCAAACTGCTCCCACCATTTGGTGTTCGCCACTTCGGTGGCCGTGGGCAGATCGATCCGCCAGGCTGTCGGTGCTTGCACGTCGGGGCGCACATAGTCCGGTCCGATGGAGCAACCGGCGGCGGAGAGTGCGACGAGCGTCACGAACGTCAAGGATCTCATGTGTTTTTCCTGGCAGCGATGCGTGGATGGTATCAAGCTGGCGCGGGGTTTTGCTACGGCACGGCCTGCCATATTTGGCTGGCACTGTGCGGTGCGGCAGCCACGTTGCCGGGGCGGCATCAGGCAGGTCGGGTCTGATTGCTCGAGGCGGGAGCTGAGGTATTCTTGAGTTGCCGCGAAAACCCGCCGTGGCTTGGGGCGTTGGCGTGTTGGATTCCGCAGCCGCAAGCCGCTGATCACGAGGAGGCTACATTGAGGTACGTCTACATCGGGCTGATCGTGTCCTTGACCGCCCTGCTTGTGCTTTTCAAGTTCCAGAACCTCGAAGCCGTGACGGTGTCGCTGTTCTCCGCCAGCATGACGCTTTCCGTATCGACCCTGGTCATGTTCTTTAAGTGCTGGAAATGGTGACGCGCGGTTCCCTGTTTGCCCTGATGCGAGGCCTGATTCGACGTGCCCGGCGAACTCCTTGAACGCGTAATCCGACTGCCTAGCCTGGCAGTCCGCGCGATGCTGACACGCTGGGTCGTCGTGTGCGCCGTGGCCGGGCTTACCGGCTGCAGCACGCTGCCGCGCAACGCCGTGCCGACGGAGCTGATCGGCAAGGCCGGGATTCCCGGCATGCCCGATGTGCGTGCGCCAGGTGGTCGCCCCAGCCTTGCCATGTCGCAGGACCTCGCGCGCTCCTTCAAGCAGGAGTCGCCCGATGAATTTCCGCTCGGGCCGGACGGCGTCGTGCACTATGCCCATCTCGCGTTGTCGGGCGGCGGCGCGAACGGTGCTTTCGGAGCGGGATTCCTGAATGGCTGGACGACGACGGGCAAGCGTCCGGTTTTCAAGATCGTCACCGGCATATCGACCGGCGCCTTGATGGCGCCGTTCGCTTTCCTGGGACCCGCGTATGACGACGCCCTGCGCGAGTTCTACACGACGACCGCATCGCGCCACATCTTCCGGGTGCTTTCATTCATCCCGCAGTTGCTGGGCGGGGAGTCCTTCGCCGATTCCGCGCCGCTGCGAGCGCTGATCGAGCAGCATGTGGATGCCGATTTCCTGCGCCAGATCGCGCAGGCGCATGCAGCGGGGCGACGCCTGTATGTCGGCACGGTCGACCTCGATTCGCAGCGCCTAGTGATCTGGAACATGGGCTTGATCGCAGCGAGCGGCCGTCTGGAGGCGCTGGCGCTGTTCCGCCAGGTCATGCTGGCCTCGGCCTCGATACCGGTCGCCTTCCCGCCGGTGTTCTTCGAAGTCGAGGCAGACGGCCTGCGCTACGATGAAATGCACGTCGATGGGGGGGTCGCAGCCAACGTTTTCTACTCGGGCGGCGTATTCAACTTTCCGGAAGCGCGTGAAGGGGTGGGGCGCGGTTCCGCGCAAATTGAAATCTACATCATTCACAATGGCCAGCTGCTGCCGACCCCGCGGGCGACGTCGCGCTCGTTGCGCAGCATCGCCCGGCGCTCGTTCGAATCGGCAAGCAAGGCGGGATTCGTCGGCGACCTGTTCCGCATCTATTCAGTGGCACTGCGCGAGCAGGCAGGGTTCAACTGGATCACCATGCCCAACGGGGTGGAGCTGGCAGGCGAACAGCTGTTTGATCCGGTGCTGATGCGCGCGCTCTACGATCTTGGATATGACAAGGCGCTGGCCGGTGCAACATGGTCGACCGTGCCGCCCGGGCTGCAGGTGCGGTCGCCGCCTTGAACCGCAGGGCGCAGTCGCTGCGGTCGCATGATCCCGGCTTCAGCCGCCATCGCATTG
>JBAPWR010000399.1:0-1955 GCA_049283775.1 Thiobacillus sp. | reverse complement strand
GCGGCACACAGGCCTGCCTCGAAATGACAGAGTTTCATCGTGCGATCTCCTTCGCCTTGGCCAGGCCCATCGTCGCCTCGACACGCGTGCCTGCGGGGTCGCATCCCCGCTGCGCGGGGCCCCTGCTCCGCCCTGCGGCACACAAGCCCGCTTCGAAATGACAGAGCTTCATGCGTGTTCCTTTTGCTGGTGAGCCAGCGCAGCCTGCACGAAAGAGATGAACAGCGGATGACCGTTGCGCGGGTTGCTGGTGAATTCGGGATGGAATTGACAGGCGATGAACCAGGGATGGACCTCCGCCGGCAGCTCGACCATCTCGCACAGAGCGGTTCCCGGTGCCCGCCCGGCAACGACGAGCCCCTTGGCCTCGAGTTCGGCGAGCAGGGTGTTGTTGACCTCGTAGCGGTGGCGGTGGCGCTCGATGATGCTGGCCGAACCGTAGATATCGCGCGACAGGGTGCCATCCTTCAGCTGGCAGGGCTGGCCGCCGAGACGCATGGTGCCGCCGAGATCGGATTGTTCGCTGCGTTTTTCGATCTGGCCGCCACGGTCGAGCCATTCGGTGATCAGGCCGATCACCGGGTGTGTCGTCGACGCATCGAATTCGGTCGAATGGGCATCGCTCATGCCGGCGACGTCACGCGCATACTCCACCACCGCAAGCTGCATCCCCAGACAGATACCGAGATAAGGCACCCTGTTCTCGCGTGCGTAGCGGATGGCCGCGATCTTGCCCTCGACGCCGCGCTTGCCGAAGCCGCCGGGAACCAGGATGGCGTCCATGCCCTTGAGGCACTCGATTCCCTCTTTCTCGATCTGCTCGGAATCGATGTAGTGGATCTTCACCCGGCTGCGGGTGTGCATGCCGGCGTGGATCATCGCCTCGGACAGCGACTTGTAGGATTCGGTCAGGTCGACATACTTGCCGACGAAGGCGATGTCGACCGTGTGCAGGGGGTGCTCCAGGGCGTGCACCAGAGTCTTCCATACCGTCAGGTCGGCAGCACGCGCAAGGATGTTGAGCTTGTGGCAGACGATCTCGTCGAGCATCTGGTCGTGCAGCATCGCCGGGATCTGGTAGATCGAATTGGCATCGCGCATCTCGATCACCGCTTCCGGGCGGACGTTAGTGAACAGCGCGATCTTGCGCCGCTCGTCCATCGGAATCTCGCGGTCGGCGCGGCACAGCAGGATGTCCGGCTGGATGCCGATCTCGCGCAATTCCTTGACGCTATGCTGGGTCGGCTTGGTCTTCAGTTCGCCGGCGGTGGCGATGTAGGGCAGCAGGGTCAGATGGATGAAGCAGGTGTTTTCCTTGCCGTCCTCGAAGCCCATCTGGCGAATCGCCTCGAGGAAAGGCAGCGACTCGATGTCGCCAACGGTGCCGCCGATTTCCACCAGCGCCACGTCGGCATCGCCGGCGCCGTCGCGGATATGGCGCTTGATCTCGTCGGTGATGTGCGGAATCACCTGCACCGTGCCGCCGAGATAGTCGCCGCGGCGTTCCTTGTCGATCACCGACTTGTAGATCTGCCCGGTCGTGAAATTGTTGCGCTTGCTCATGCGCGCGCTGGAGAAGCGCTCGTAATGCCCGAGGTCGAGATCGGTCTCGGCACCGTCCTCGGTCACGAACACCTCGCCGTGCTGGAACGGACTCATGGTGCCGGGGTCGACGTTGATGTAAGGATCGAGCTTTAACAGGGTGACGCGGATACCGCGCGATTCGAGCAGCGCAGCGAGAGAGGCGGAGGCGATCCCTTTCCCGAGGGAAGAAACCACTCCGCCGGTGACAAACACATACTTCGTCATGTTGTTGGCGGGGGCGGGTGATGACGGATTCTACTCCATCCCCTGCCGCCGCTCAAAGTGCCGTCAGCGTGTTTCCGGCACCCAAAAAACCGCCCAGCGGAGCGGAAGGGCCATGGCGGCCAGGGATCAGGGCACCACCTGATCGA
>JBAPWR010000398.1:0-4489 GCA_049283775.1 Thiobacillus sp. | reverse complement strand
TATCGATACGGCTCAAACGCGTTCTGCTCCTGGATCAACAACTGCATGAGCTTGGGATGGATAAACAGCTTCTCCCTGCCCGCCTGTTGTTCGACGAGCACGCCGATCTCGACCAGTTTTTTCAGGTAGACCGAGGCGGTCTGGCGTTTGGCGATGCCTTTCTCCACCAGATTATCGATGCGGCAATAAGGCTGCTCGAAGATGGTGTCGACCAGTTCGCGGCTATAAATGCTGGGCAGTTGCTCGCGTACCCGTGTGGCGGTGTGGTCGGCCAGTGTGCGTATGGCGGCGATCTTGGCAGTGGTCCAGCGGGCGGTGTCTTCCACGCCGCGCAATACATAGAGCAGCCAATCCTCCCAGCTTTGCCGGGCGGTAACCTGATGCAGCAACCGGTAATAATCTGCCTTGTGCTGGATGATGTAGCGGCTGAGATAAAGGATGGGCAGGTTGAGCAGGCCTTCCTGGATGAGGAACAGGCTGTTGAGCACGCGCCCGGTGCGGCCGTTGCCGTCAGTAAAAGGGTGGATCGCTTCAAACTGGTAATGCCCAACGGCCATGCGGATGAGCGGGTCGAGCTCGGTGGCATCGTGCATGAAGCGTTCCCAGTTGGCGAGCAGATCGCGGATCACGGTTTCGCCTGCCGGCGGGGTGTAGATGATTTCGCCGGTGCGATCGTTTTGCAGGGCGGTGCCGGGCACTTTGCGCACGCTCATTTCGTGGCCCTTGATCTGGCTGCAAATGGCTTCGGCGGTGCGGGTGGTTAGCGGCCGCTCCTTCAGCGCTTGAAAGCCTTCGAACAAGGCGCGGCGATAGCGCAGGGCTTCCTTGGTGGCAGGGTCGGCTTTGTCGTCTGCCTGGATGTGCTGGAACAGCTTGTCGGTAGTGGTGACGATGTTTTCGATTTCGGAACTGGCATGCGCTTCCAGCAACGGCAGGGTGTTGATGAGCATGGCCTGGTTGGGGATCAATTCGGCAGCCTGCTTCAATTCCGCCAGCGCGGCTCTGGACTTGATGCACTGCTTGAGCACGGTTTTGGTGTCGAGCTCGTCGGCCGGCGGCAGGCACGGCAGGTCGTTGTAGGGCTGATCCGGTTTCCAGCTTGGGGTGGCGCTCATGTTTACGTTTTGCGATTTAATCGACACGTTGTGAGGATAGATCGATGTCATCGACACGTCAATGCGATATGTCGATCAAAGTTCCTTTCATCGACATGTTTGTATGCGCGATCACATCATGTAAAGGAAATGGCGGTTTTCCTGACGCGTTTTCTGAATGTGTAAAGTTTTGCGCCATTGTCTTGCTGTTACATCGGAATCTCGCGCCCACTCATTTCAGCCGCGTGCCGACCTTGCGATACACGGCGCTGTCTTCCCGCTTGCCCACGGCCACGACGACGACCACGACCCGCTCGTCGAAGACCTGGTAAACCAGACGATAGCCGGCGGCACGCAGCTTGATCTTGTAGCAGTCGGGCATGCCGGACAGGCGGCTGGATTCGACGCGGGGGTTATCCAGGCGCTCCAGCAGCTTGGCCTTGAATTGCTCACGCAGCGGACGGTCGAGCTTGTTCCACTCCTTCCAGGCGCTTTCCCGGAATTCGAGGCTATAGCTCACTCGGTTCGACCGTGACGGTGGGTTCGTGCGCACGTTCCCTGACCAGTTTGGCAAGCTCGATGTCGTCGAGCTTTTCCATCATGGCCTCGAAGGCGGCGGCGGGCACCAGGTAGGCGGCGGGTTTGTTGTGGTTGAGAACGGCGACAGGAAAGCCGTCCGCTTGTTCGATGACGGCGGTGGGGTTTTTCTTCAGTTCGGTGATGCTCACCGAGGCGTTGGTGTAGAGCAGTTCCATGGGGAGGCCCTTCAAGCTATAAATCGAGCTTTATTCTAGTCTTTTTATTGGGCTTTTTGCAGGGCTTGGATATTTACACCCAAACGTGTCATCGCGAGCCGCTCAGCGGCTCAGCTAGGTTTTGATACCGCGGCTGGCGTGGACTTTCATCAGCTTGGCCGCATTCAAGAGCCCCTCGTCCAGGGTGTAGAGAGTCTTCGCGCCATTATTGCTGGCAATGGCCAGGTGCATCGCGTCGCCAGCCCACAACTTGGTAGCGAAGTGCTGGATGTACGCTTTGGCGAGTTCGTAGTCTGCAACACCTGGCGCCAGAATCTGGAATGAGTCGACGACCAGTTCATCGAACTGGGCGATGGCCAGCAGGGCGTCGGACTCCGCGAGGCCGCCCATCCTGACTTCGCGCGCGATGAGGCTGGCGAACTCGACGCGGGTCCAATGACTGACGTACAGCTCTCCCACCGGGAGCCTGGCGAAGAAAGCCTCGATTTTTGCGCTGGTGGCTTCTTCGAGGACAAGCGGCGCCAGAAAGCTGGTGTCGAAGTACAGCATCAAAGGCCTTCGTCGCGCATCTCGCGCAGCAGTTCGGCGCTGGACTTGCGCCAGCGGGGCATGCGGCCGCGAAACTCGGCGAGGGATTTGATCGCCTGCTTGGGCTTCTCGACTGGCGTGATGCGTGCTATCGGCTGGCCGCGACGGGTGATGACCACTTCCTCACCCGCCTCGACCTGATCGAGAAGGTGGCTGAGATGGGTCTTGGCTTCTGCCAGCGTGACGGTGCTCATACGTGCCCCCGGTTGGTCATCCTGTTGGTCATATAGTAGTGCAGATTGCGCTTACGCCGAAAGATCATTTATCAAGCGTTTGAATGAATTGTTCGGCTGAAACGATGGGGCAATCGAAGCGATCGGCAAGACTCAGCAGATCCTGGTCGCCACTGACCAGATAGTCTGCCTTCCCTGCGACCGCGAGTTGCAGAAACGGCTGATCGAAAGGATCGCGGCAGTCGGGGGTGACGGGCGGCGGATTGGGGATACGCACGGTGGCGCACCAGGGCAGATAGTCAGCCAGCAATTCCTGTTGTTCTTCGTCGCTGAGCTTGAACTTGGGATAAGCCAGCACGCGGATCAATTCAGCGGTGGTGGCCTTGGAGACAAGCGGCACGCAGTGCCCGCTTTGCCAGGCGCGGCGCAAGACGGCGAGCCGGCCTTGGGCGAATACCAGGGCTGAAAGCACCAGGTTGGTGTCGAGCACCACCCGTGGTGGGTGGCTCATTTCTTCCGCTTAGCCGTGGATTGGCGCGCCCAGGCGACGGCGTCGGCGATGTCCTGCTCGTTCAGGTCAAGCTCGGCCAGCTTGGCCCGGACCACATCGGCGCGTTGAATGCGAACGGGGGTGAGGATGACCTGGCCATCCTTGGTTTGCACGTCGAAGTATTCAACCTCGCCCAGCGCATTGGTCACGCTCTTGGGCAGGGTAAGCTGGTTTTTGGAGGTCATCTTGGCGAGCATGATCTGTCCAATATCAAGAAGTAAGGAATCCTTACAATAGCCCGTTTGTGCGACAGGCTCAAGCCCTACTCTTTCCCCGCCTCCTCGTCCAACTCCCGCAGATGCGCCAGCTTCTCGGCGATCTTGCCTTCGAGTCCGCGCGGGGTGGGTGTGTAGAACTGCTGTTCTTCGATGTCGTCGGGGAAGTAGCGCTCGCCGGCGGCGTAGGCTTCCGGCTCATCGTGGGCGTAGCGGTAGGCGCGGCCGTAGCCGAGTTCCTTCATCAGCTTGGTGGGGGCGTTGCGCAGGTGGATGGGGACGTCGTTGGAGGGGTTGGACTGCACGAAGGCGCGCGCGGCGTTGTAGGCGACGTAGGCGGCGTTGCTCTTCGGCGCGCAGGCCAGGTAGAGGCAGGCCTCGGCGAGGGCGAGTTCGCCTTCGGGAGTACCGAGGCGTTCGTAGGTTTCGACGGCGTCCAGGGCCATCCTCAGCGCGCGCGGGTCGGCCAGGCCGATGTCTTCGCTCGCCATGCGGATCAGGCGGCGGCCGAGGTAGCGCGGGTCGGCACCGCCGTCGAGCATGCGCACCAGCCAGTACAGGGACGCATCCGGGTCGCTGCCGCGCACGCTTTTGTGCAGCGCGGAAATCTGGTCGTAGAAGGCTTCGCCGCCCTTGTCGAAGCGGCGCATGGACTGCGCCAGCGCGTTCTCGACGAAGGCGGCGTCGACTTCCTTCACCTTTGAACTGCGCGCGGCGGTGTCGAGCTGCTCCAGCAGGTTCAGCAGCTTGCGGGCGTCGCCGTCGGCGTAGGCGGCCAGGAGCTTGTCGACGCCCTCGCCCAGCTTCAGGTCCGGCAGCTCTTTCAGGGCGCGCTGCATCAACTGGCCGAGCTCGTCGGGCGTCAGTGACTTCAGCACGTAGACCTGGGCGCGCGACAACAGCGCGCCGACGACTTCGAACGAGGGGTTTTCGGTGGTGGCGCCGATGAAGGTGAACAGGCCGGATTCGACGTGCGGCAGGAAGGCGTCCTGTTGCGCCTTGTTGAAGCGATGCACTTCGTCCACGAAGAGCAACGTGCGGACACCCTTGAGACGCCTGGCCCCGGATGCCTCTTCCGCCGTGCGGCGGACCTCCTTCACCCCCGCCATCACCG
>JBAPWR010000397.1:0-3362 GCA_049283775.1 Thiobacillus sp. | reverse complement strand
GCGGCGCGAACCTTCGGTGCGCAGCGTGAAGTTCGGCGTCACAGTAAGGATCAGGGAGTCTTCCGTGTTCGACGGGCTCTGATTGACGTTGTCGGTATATGTCGCGGAACCCCCGACGCCGGCATCGAACAGCCAGTCGACGGCGTTGGCCGGCTGGAGGGGCGCGGCGGCCGCAATGGCGGCCACGACGAGCGCCAGTGGCACTCTAATGAATCGCAGCTTCGGGAAGCATCGAACAGGTCCGCAACCGTCATTCCGGCGAACGCCGGAATCCAGCTGATTAAAGCGACTGGACCCCGGCTGTTGCCGGGGTGACGACCTGTGGACTTTATCCCTAGCGTCCATAGCTGCCATAGTAGCCATAGTAGTAGTCCGCCCCCGGCGTCGGCGTCGTCTTGTTGAGCAGCATGCCCACCACCTCGCACGACTGGATGTGGCTCAGCGCCTCGCGCACGGCCTCCTGCGAAGTCCTTTCGGCTTCGACGACCATGACGATCTGGCCCATGTGGGTTGCCAGCACGCTGGCTTCGCTGGTCGCCAGCAGCGGCGGCGAATCGAACAGGATGATGCGGTCGGGGTAGCGGTTGCCGATGTCCTCGACCAGGCGGTTCATCGCCTCGCTCGCCAGCAACTCGGTCGCACGCTTGTAGGTGCGGCCGGCCGGCAGGATGGTGAGCTTGGCGATGTCGGTCTTGATCAGCACGTCGGACAATTTGAGGTTCGGGTCCTGCAGGACGTCGAGCAGGCCCTTGTCGGCATGGATGCCGAGGTATTCGGGCACGCGCGGCTTGGCGACGTCAGCGTCGACCAGCAGCACGGTGCGGTCCATTTCCATCGCCATCGAGATCGCCAGGTTGATGGCGCAGAAGCTCTTGCCCTCGCCCGGCAGCGAACTGGTGACCATGATCATGTTGCCGTTCTTCACCCGCGCGGTGCCCTGGCCGAAGGCGTTGGCGATCAGCGGCCGCTTGATGATGCGGAATTCCTCGGCGATCTGGCTCTTCTCGGCGTCCGGCGCGACCACGCCCATGCGATGCAGGCGCGCCAGGTTGATCGACTGCACCTGGCTGCCGCCTTCCGTCGCCGGTGCGTCAGGCATGTTGAACATCGGCTCGACCGGCGTCGCGACGAACGGATCGGCGTGGGAAGAGCTGCGCTGCTTGGCGAGCGCCTCCTCGATCAGGCTGTCGTTTCGCGACGTTGTGTTGTCCGCGGGCGGCTTCGCGGCCTGCGCGTTGGATGCAGCGGCGCCGATCTTCCCGGCTGCTTTTTCGATAATGCTCATTGTCTC
The DNA here is from genome assembly GCA_049283775.1 of Thiobacillus sp. Taxonomy (GTDB): domain Bacteria; phylum Pseudomonadota; class Gammaproteobacteria; order Burkholderiales; family Thiobacillaceae; genus Thiobacillus. Next base: position 2,071 of record JBAPWR010000397.1, on the reverse strand, counting down.
TCCTAGCCCGCGCGGGAAACGACCATCTGCAGGACCATCATTCCGCCGTAGGCGGCGAGCAGGCTGCCGAACGTGGCCAGGTAGGCCAGCCGGCCCTTGCGGGTGCGGCGACGGGTCTCATCCGTTTCGACTTTGGATACTGCGCCGAGCAGCGGCAGGCCGGTCAGTTCGCGCAGGGCGCGACGATCGGTGACGGTACGGCGCAACTGGCTCAGCAGGAAGGCCACCGCAATGCCGGCACCGATGCCGCCGAGCGTCACCAGCGACAGGAACAGCGGACGATTGGGCCAGGCAGGCTCGCTCGGAACGAAGGGCGGGTCGATGACGCGGAAGTCGACGGTGTCGGTCTTGCTCTCGACCTCACCCGACATGCTTACCGATTCGCGGCGCTTGAGCAGTGAATCGTAGTTCTCCCGATAGACGTCGTAGTCGCGCATCAGCTGGGTGTATTCCTGCTCGACCTGGGGAATCATGTTGGAGGCGTTGCGCAGCTCGTTGTAGCGACGCTGGTATTCGCCCACACGCGCCTGCAGCGAGGACACGGTCGCATCGGCTTCGGCGATGGCGATGGTCAGCTGCTGGTAGACCGGGTTCTGGATCCGGGCGCCGGTGGGATCGCTCTTGCGATCGCTGGACTCAGCCTTTTTCTGCTCCTCGAGCTTCTTCATGAGGCGCAGGTTCGCCTGGATGTCGGGATGCAGGTCGGTGTACTGCAGGCGCAACTGGTCGAGCTGCTTCTGCAGGGCCTGGATGCGGCCGTCGATCTCGGGATTGCTCGCGACAGCGGCTGCCGCGGCGCTGAGCTCGGGCTCTTCATCCTCGAGCTGGCGCTTGAGCTGGTTGCGGCGGTTGACCGCTTCCTGCTGGTCGAGCTGGGCCTGGCGCAGCAGGGCAGAAGTCTCGGCCAGCTTGGAGTAGTAGCCGCCGCCCTCGCCCGGCATCATGCCGATGTTCTTGCGCTTGAACTCGGTCAGGGCGCTCTCCGCCTCGTCGAGTTTCTGTTTGTATTGCTGCAGCTGTTCCTCGATGAAGCGCTGCGAGCTGGAAATGTCCTGGCGGGTCTTGCCGAGGCTGCCCTCGACGAAGATGGTCAGCAGCGACTGCACCACTTTCTTGGCGAGGTCGGCGTTGGGATCCTGAAAGGCAATGGTGTAGAGGTTCTCGCGGCCGGCGTCGGCAATGGATATCCTGCTCGCCAGCCCGTTCAGCATGGCTTCGGTTTCTTCCGGGGTCTTGGCCTTGACGTCGAGGTCGGTCATGCGCGCCACCTTTTCCAGAGTGGGCCGGCTGACCAGCTGCCGCGTCATCATCTTGATCTGCTGCTCGACGTTGGGCTGCACCGCCAGCCCTGACAGCAGCGGCCTCAACAACGACTGGGAATCGACATACACCCGCGCCGACGCCTCGTAGCGGTCTGGCATCATCATCACCCAGGTCCAGCCGACGATACATACCAGCCAGGCCACGGCCACGCCCCACCAGCGGCGGTGCCAGGCCGCCTTGGCGTAGCCGAGAATTTGCTGCAACACTTGATCCATACGGATTCCCTAGCTTAAAAACGCCGCCCGCAGGCGGCGCAAACAGATCACCAGAAGCTCTCGGGGATGACCAGGACGTCACCCGGGCGAATTTCCACGGCGGCTGTGCTGTCCCCGCCACGGATCAGGTCCTCGAGCCGCACGCCGAACTGCTCGCGGGAGCCGTCTTCCTTGACGATGCGCGAGATGTAGGCCTTGTTGCCGTCGGCGAACTCGGTCAGCCCGCCCGCGGCGATCATGACGTCGACCAGGCTCATGCCTTCGACATAACCCAATGCCTTGGGCTCGGTGGCCTCGCCCAATACCCTGACCTGCTGGTTATAGGGCCCGATACCGCCGGCCATGATGACGGTGACGATCGGCTCCTGGATGTATTTGGACAGCGCCTTCTCGATATCCCGCGCCAGCTGGGTCGGCGTCTTGCCGGCTGCCTGCATGTCCTCGATCAGGTTCATGGTCATCTTGCCGTCGGGACGGATCGGGAAAGATCCGGACACCTCCGGGTTGCGCCAGACGAAGACGTTGACCGAATC
>JBAPWR010000396.1:0-3376 GCA_049283775.1 Thiobacillus sp. | reverse complement strand
AAGCCGCTAAAGCGTCAACAACCACGCTCAACCGACCTCGACGAACTCGAGAGTGTTGGCGTCCGGGTGCAAGCGGCGACTCGGCGGGCGCGCAGCGCCAGGGGCGGGAGCGCGAAGCCTGATCCGGTCAATTGACTTCAACGAGCTCAAGCGGATTCAGATCCAGGTGCGAGCAGCGACTCGGCGGGCGCGTAGCGCCGGGGGCGGGAGCGCGAAGCCTGATCCGGTCAACCGACTTCGACGAACTCAAGTGTGTTTGCGTCCGGGTGCGAGCAGCGACTCGGCGGGCGCGCAGCGCCAGGAGCGGGAGCGCGAAGCCTGACCCGCCTCAACTGACCTCAACAAACTCCAAGGTATTCAGATCAGGGTCACGGCAGAACAGCGCCGCCCTTCCCGACTTGCTCACGGTGTAGTGCACGCCCGCGGCATCCAGCCGCTGCTTCAGGCCGGCCATGTCCTTGACGCCCAGGGCGACATGGCGGTCGCGGCCACCATGCTCAGGTCGAACCGATGCGGCGTCGGGATTGGGCAACTGCATCAGGTGCAGCTGCTGGCCGCTGCCGAGTTCGTACCATGCGCCCGGATAGGGCAACTCGGGGCGGTGCGGGAAGGGTTCGAGGCCCAGCACGGATTCGTAGAAATACCGGGCGCGGGCGATATCCGCGACCAACAGGCCGACATGATGCAGCGCAGTCACTTCAAACATGGGCTTTATCCTTGAGTTGCTCGTCTTCCATGTGCCCGGAGAACAGGCTGGCAGCGATGATCATGACCGCGCCGACCCATTCCTGCAGGCCCATGCGTTCGTCGGAGAGGAAATAGGCGGCGATTGCGGCGACGACCAGTTCGAACAGGAAAATGACGATGGCCTGGTTGGCCGGCACGCGGGCGAGGCCGTACTGCACCGCGTAGGTCATGCTGCCGATGGCGATGCCGATGGCGAGCAGCAAGGCCCAGACCTCCCAGCCGGCCTGCCCGACGAAATCCAGTTCGGCCGGATACAGAAACAGTCCGGCAAGGGTCAGGACGCTGACCCCGGACCAGACGGACACGGCCTTGCTGCCTTCACTGACGTCCGAGAGGTGGCGCGCGATGACGTTGCTCAGGGCGAACATCACCCCCGCCGACAGCCCCAGCCATTCGCCGCGGTTGCGCGGCAGGGGCGGCCCGCCGTCGGGGTGCCAGAGCATGACCATCGCGCCGCCGAGCGACAGCGCCATGATCGCCCAACCGGCGCGGTTGAGCTTTTCACCGAGGAGGATGCGCGAGAACAGCACCGTCCACAGCGGCGACAGATAGAACAGCAACAGCACCCGCACCACCTCGCCCTGCAGTATTCCGAGCACGTAGGCCAGATTGGTCCAGCCCGCCGCCAGGCCGAGCACGGCCAGCCACAGCCACTGGCTTCGGGAGCGGCGCAGTTCGCGCAGATGCAGCCAGCCGAACAGGATCAGCGGCACCGTGTAGGAAAGGAAGCTCGAGGCGATGCCGCCGACCCCGGCCTCGTTCAACAGGCGGAAGGGATACCAGACCAGTCCCCACAGCGACGCTGCGTAGACCAGGCTGCCGATGGCGAACAAGCGTTGCAGGCGTAGAGACGGCATGGGGCTTTATAATGTCGAGGTTTTGGTAAAGCGCTGCAAGACTGCGTCGATGAATCCCCGCCTCAATCAGCTCCACCCCTACCCGTTCCAGAAACTGCGCGAACTGTTCGCAGGGGTGACGCCGAATCCCGATCTGGCGCCGGTCAATCTGTCGATCGGCGAGCCGAAGCATGCGACGCCGCAGTTTATCAAGGACGCGCTGGTTGCAGGACTCGGCGGCCTGTCGAATTATCCGGCCACCCAGGGCTCGGAGGCCCTGCGCCAGGCTATGGCGGCGTGGGCGCAGCGCCGCTACGGCGTGGCGCTCGATCCGGCGACCGAGATCCTGCCGGTGAACGGTTCACGCGAGGCATTGTTCGCCTTTGCCCAGGCCAGCGTGGATTCAAGCCGCCACGGCCGCCGCGTCATCATCTCGCCCAATCCGTTCTACCAGATCTACGAGGGCGCGGCCCTGCTCGCCGGCGCCCGTCCCTTCTTCCTCAACACCTTGCCCGAGAACGGCTTCCGCATGGACTGGTCGCGGGTGCCCGAGGATTTGTGGGAGCAGGTCAACCTGGTCTACGTCTGTTCGCCGGGCAACCCGACCGGCAAGGTCATGTCGCTGGACGACTGGAAGGAACTGTTCGAACTATCCGACCAGCATGGCTTCCTGATCGCCGCCGACGAGTGCTATTCGGAAATCTATTTTCACGAGTCTTCTCCCCCGCTCGGCGCCCTGACCGCCGCGCAACAACTCGGCCGCGGCCTGAAGAACCTGATCGTGTTCAACTCGCTGTCGAAGCGCTCCAACGTCCCCGGACTGCGCTCCGGCCTGGTTGCCGGCGATGCCGAACTGATGAAGCAATTCCTGCTCTACCGCACCTATCATGGCAGCGCGATGAGCCCGGTGGTGCAGGCGGCCAGCATCGCTGCGTGGAACGATGAGGCGCACGTGGTGGAGAACCGCCGCCAGTATGCGGAAAAATTCGCCGCCGTCATGCCGCTGCTGCAGGGCGCGCTGCAGTTCGAGGCGCCCGATGCCGCGTTCTACCTGTGGGCCAGGGTGCCGGGCGGCGACGACACGGCATTCGCCCGCAATCTCTACGAAAAACAGCACGTGACCGTGCTGCCGGGCAGCTTTCTGGCGCGCGACGCCGCCGGCGTCAACCCGGGCAAGGGCCATGTTCGCATCGCCCTGGTCGACAGCCTGCCGGCCTGCGTCGAGGCGGCCGAGCGCGTCGTCGAATTCGTCAGGACAAGCGCATGAAGACGCTGCTCGCCGCTTTGCTGCTTTTCCCCGCCCTGGCCTGGGCGGATCCGGCCCGGCACGCGGAATACGCCGCCGAGCAGGTGCTGGTAGAAGAGAACGTGCTGACCGTCTACTTCACCGCCAACGACGAAGGCCGACTGACCATCCTGTTCGGCAGCCAGGTTCCCGACTGGCAGGTCGAGGCCGTGCTCGCGCGGCTGAACGCCGAACCCGCGATCCGCGGCATCACCCATAGCAAGGTCGATACCGAATTCTGTCCCATCCGTTAACCCTGAAACCCAACCAAGGAAATCCCATGCAGGAACTGCAGCCCATCATCGAAGAAGCCTTTGAACGCCGCGCCGAAATCAACCCGCGCAATGCCGATCCCCAGGTCAAGGACGCCGTCATGGCGGTGATCGACCTGCTCGACATGGGCGAACTGCGCGTCGCCGAGCGTACCGACGGCCAGAACTGGGTCACCCACCAGTGGATCAAGAAAGCCGTGCTGCTGTCCTTCCGCCTCGAGGACAACGCCTTCATC
>JBAPWR010000395.1:0-3983 GCA_049283775.1 Thiobacillus sp. | reverse complement strand
CCCCAGTAGCGCTGACGCGAAATGCCCCAGTCGCACAGGCGGAACTGGATCTTCTTCTCGCCGAGTCCTTTCGCGGCAAGGTCGGCGGCGATGGCGTCGACCGCGGCTTCGTAGCCGAGGTCGTCGTACTTGCCGGAATTGCCACAGTAGCCCGACTTGCTCGCGTACCACTCGTCCCAGGCATCGGTGGAAAACGCCTTTTCCCTTCCGCCTTCTCCCTTCTCGCCGATCACCTGCCTGATCGGCAGGCCGTATTTCTTCGCGAAGCCGAAGTCGCGCTCGTCGTGTGCCGGCACCGCCATCACCGCGCCTTCCCCGTAGCTCATCAGCACGTAGTTGCCGACCCAGACGGGCACCTGCTCGCCGGTGAGCGGATGGGTGACTTTCAAGCCGGTATCCATGCCCTTCTTTTCCATCGTCGCCATGTCAGCCTCGGCGACCGAGCCCTGCTTGCACTCCGCGATGAACGCGGCGAGAGCGGGGTTGTCCTGCGCGGCGCGGGTGGCGAGCGGGTGCTCGGCGGCGACCGCGCAGAAGGTCACGCCCATGATGGTGTCGGCGCGGGTGGTGAACACCCACAACTGCTCGCCCTTGCCATCCAACTCGTAAGGGAAAGCGAAGCGCACGCCGACGCTCTTGCCGATCCAGTTGGCCTGCATGGTCTTTACCCGCTCCGGCCAGCCCGGCAGGCTGTCGAGGCCGGACAGCAGTTCGTCTGCGTACTGGGTGATGCGGAAGAAGTACATCGGAATGTCGCGCTTTTCGACCAGCGCACCGGAGCGCCAGCCGCGGCCGTCAATCACCTGCTCGTTGGCCAGCACCGTCTGGTCGACCGGATCCCAGTTGACCGTCGCCATCTTCTTGTAGATCACGCCCTTCTCGAACAGGCGGGTGAACAGCCATTGCTCCCAGCGGTAGTAGTCGGGCTTGCAGGTGGCCAGCTCGCGCGACCAGTCGATGGCGAAACCGAGCGCCTTCAACTGCGTGCGCATGTGGTCGATGTTGGCGTAGGTCCAGGCGGCGGGCGGCACGTTGTTGGCGATCGCGGCATTTTCCGCCGGCAGGCCGAAGGCGTCCCAGCCCATCGGCTGCATGACGTTGAATCCGCGCATGGCGTGGTAGCGCGCCAGCACGTCGCCAATGGTGTAGTTGCGCACGTGGCCCATGTGCAATTTCCCCGACGGGTAGGGGAACATCGACAGGCAATAGTATTTGGGTCGGTCGGAGTCGTCGCGAGCGCGGAAGGCCTGGCTGGCGTCCCATCTTTCCTGGGCAGCACGTTCGATTTCCGTGGGAAGGTATTTTTCTTGCATCGCGACAACCGCTTAGAATCAAGGCGGCCGATTATACCGCCCGTCATGCCCCTCCCCGCAGCCGGGAACATCGGCCGCGGCGTCGGGTCGACAGGCTTTCACGACGAAGGAGACTCCATGAAATCCCTGCTTCCAATTGCCCTGCTCGCCATCGTTCCGCCTGCCTGGGCCGCCCAGCCGGATGTACTGCCAGTCAAGCAGATCGGCCTGGAACTGGCGCGCGACATCGCCATGAACGCGGTCGAGGCCTGCCGCAAGGACGGCTACAACGTATCGGCAGTGGTACTCGACCGCGCCGGCAACCTGCAGGTCGCGTTGCGCGATTCGCTCGCTGCCCGCCACACACTGGAAATCGCCGAGCGCAAGGCCGGAATGACCATCATGTCGGGCCTCGACTCAGGCGAATTTCGCGACCTCCGCGGCGACATCCGACCCGAACTCAATCACATGCGCGGCCTGATCGTGATGGATGGCGCTTTGCCGATCCGTTCCGCAGGCAGCATGATCGGCGCGGTCGGGGTGTCGGGTGCCCCCGGCGGCGACAAGGACAAGGCCTGCGCCGCCGCGGCCCTGCAGAAGGTCGAGGAACGGCTGGAATTCGCCCTTTAGCCTGTCGCAGGCCGGTTCTGCCGGTCGGGTGACAACCCTACCCCCGGGCGGGTAGAGCGTGGTTGTTGGCGCTTTAGCGCCTCTACTACCACGGCCTGCCCCTTGCGGGTAAAATGCGCCGGTTACGCATTCTCAATTACCTGTTCAGGGGAGTCCCAGCATGTCCAAGAAACATCCCGTGATCGCGGTGACGGGTTCGTCCGGTGCCGGCACCACGACCGTCAAGCGCGCATTCGAGCACATCTTCCTGCGCGAGCAGATCAACGCCGCGGTCATCGAGGGCGACAGCTTCCACAGCCTGTCGCGCGTCGAGTTCAAGGAAGCCGTGAAGAAGGCCGAAGCCGAGGGCAACAAGCACTTCAGCCACTTCGGCCCGCAGGCCAACCACTTCGACAAGCTGGCCGAACTGTTCAAGACCTATGGCGAAACCGGCGGCGGCAAGAAGCGCTACTACATACACAGCGATGAAGAAGCCGACCTGCACAACAAGCGCCTCAACACCAGCCTCAACCCCGGTGAGTTCACCCCCTGGGAAGACGTGCCGGCCGGCTCCGACGTGCTGTTCTACGAAGGACTGCACGGCCTGGCGAAGTCCGATGACGTCGACGTCTCCAAGTACGTCGACCTCGGCATCGGTGTGGTGCCCATCGTCAACCTCGAATGGATCCAGAAGATTCATCGCGACGGCGCCGAGCGCGGCTACTCCGCCGACGTCATCGTCGACACCATCCTGCGCCGCATGCCGGACTACGTGCACTACGTCACCCCGCAGTTCTCGCGCACCGACATCAACTTCCAGCGCGTGTCGACCGTCGACACCTCCAACCCTTTCATCACCCGCGACATCCCGACGCCGGACGAAAGCTTCATCGTCATCCGCTTCCGCGATCCGAAGGGTGTCGATTTCCCCTACCTGCTCAACATGATCTGCAACTCCTTCATGTCGCGCCGCAACACCATCGTCGTCCCCGGCGGCAAGATGGGCTTCGCCATGGAACTGATCCTGGCACCGATCATCCAGGAGATGATCGCCAACAAGAACAAGTAAAGCAGGCGCAAGCCGAAATCAGGACGGAGCCCGAGCGGCTCCGTTTTTTTGTGCCTGGTTTCGGCCCCCTGAACGGCTGGTCAGGCTTGCCAATGGAACCGGCCGTTCCTCGGCCAATGCTGCCGTTCAGCAGAAAACCGTGGTCTGTCCCCCGTTATTCGCGTTCCGTTATTCGTTCGCGATTCATGGATGGCGAGGCAGCCCGTTCCTGCTCGGACTATACGGACGACCGTAAGCGCTTGTATGGTTCGGTCACGTCAAACAACCGGTAAGAGCATGCTTTCGACCAACATGACGATCAACCTCGCTCACTTCGGTCGCTGGACGGCGCTAAAGCACCTTCGGTTAGCTCTATGCTAGCGCTCATGTGCAAGATGCAGACTATCTGGATAACAACCTGTGTTGTCCATTCGTTTAGCCGTGGGATGCTTGTTATTGGCATCTCCCAAACCGGCGAAGCCAGGTGGCCATTCAGGACCCCTCGCCATCCGATCGCCATCGGCGGCGCCGCTTCTCGTCGTGCGCCCGCTGTGAAACGCTGAGGATACCTTCCGTGACCTTGGAAATCGCCCTCATTCTTGGCATTCTCGTCGTCGCGCTGATCCTGTTCGTCACCGAGTGGCTGCGCATGGACCTGGTGGCGCTGCTGGTGCTGTCCAGCCTTGCCCTGCTGGGGCTGGTGTCGCCGGCCGAAGCGGTCAGCGGCTTCAGCAACCCGGCGGTGATCACCGTCTGGGCGATGTTCATCATCAGCGAGGGGCTCACGCGCACTGGCATCGCCGAGCGGATCGGCCGCCAGGTGACGCGCGTGGCCGGGCGCAGCGAGCTGCGCATGATCACGATCTTCATGCTTGTCGCCGGCGTGATGTCGGCATTCATGAACAACATCGGCGTGGCCGCGCTGCTGCTGCCGGTGGCCATGGTGGTGGCGCGCCGCGGCGGGGTGGCGCCCTCGCGGGTGCTGATGCCGCTGGCCTACGGCACCCTGGTGGGCGGCATGATGACGCTGATTG
>JBAPWR010000394.1:0-2435 GCA_049283775.1 Thiobacillus sp. | reverse complement strand
TCCGGAGAGCCCGGCACCGGCGAGCAGGCCCGACAGGGCCTCCAGCGCGCCCAGCCACCCCGGCGACGCCACCTCGGCCTCGCGCACGTTGTGGCCATCCGCCACGGCGACGCGGCCAGGCGTCAGCGCGATCCTGACCTTAGGCGACAAAAGTGACACGGTTCACTTCCTCCAGCGTGGTCACGCCCTGGCGCACCAGGTCGAGCGCGGAGTCGCGCAGGGTGCGCACGCCGGCGCGGGCCGCCGCCTCCTTGACCTGGCGGATCGGCGCGCGGGTGCTGATCAGTTCGCGGATTTCGTCGTTCAGCACCATCATCTCGGGGATCGCGCGCCGTCCCTTGAAGCCGCTGCCGCGGCAGTGGCCGCAGCCCTTGCCGGCGCGAAAGTCGTAGCCGGAGACTGCCTGCGGCGTCAGGCCCGACTCGGCCAGCAGCTGCGGCGTCGGCGTCACCGGCTCGGCGCAATGCGAGCAGTTCACCCGCACCAGGCGCTGGGCGAGGATGCCGTTCAGGGCCGAAACGAAGCTGTAGGGATCGACCCCCATATGCATAAAGCGGCCGATGACGTCAAAGACGTTGTTGGCGTGCACCGTGGTAAAAACCAGGTGACCGGTCAGCGCCGACTGCACCGCGATCTGCGCGGTCTCGGCATCGCGTATCTCGCCGACCATGATCTTGTCGGGGTCGTGGCGCAGGATCGAGCGCAGCCCACGGGCGAAGGTCAGGCCCTTCTTCTCGTTGACCGGAATCTGCAGGATGCCCGGCAACTGGTATTCGACCGGGTCCTCGATGGTGACGATCTTGTCCTGCCCGGTGTTGATCTCGGAAATCGCGGCGTAGAGGGTGGTGGTCTTGCCCGAGCCGGTCGGGCCGGTGACCAGGAACATGCCGTAGGGCTCGCGCGACAGCTTGCGGATCAGCGCCAGGTCGGCGCCGGCGAAACCGAGGCGATCGAGGGTGATGCCCTTGAGCTCGTCGGCCAGCTGCTGGCGGTCGAGGATGCGCAGCACCGCGTCCTCGCCGAAAACGCCGGGCATGATGGAGACACGCAGGTCGATCTCGCGGCCGCGCATCTGCACCTTGAAGCGGCCGTCCTGCGGCACCCGCCGCTCGGCGATGTCGAGTTCGGCCATCACTTTTATCCGTGAAATCACCTGCTCGGCCATCTCGCGGCCGGGCGACTGTGCGATCAGGTTGAGCACGCCGTCGATGCGGTACTTGATGACGATGCCCTGCGGATCGTTTTCCAGATGGATGTCGGAAGCGCCAGCCGTCAACGCGTCGTAAAGGGTGGAGTGCACCAGTTTGACCACCGGCGAGGCGTCCTCGCCGATCGCCTTGAGCGAGATCTCCTCGACCTTCTCGCCGCTGACGCCGCCGCCGGTTGCGCCGACCACGCCGTCCATCGCGCGCAGTTCGCCCTCGAGGCGATGCAGCCAGGCGAGGATGTCGTCGCGCCGCGCCAGCGCCGGGGTGAAAACGGCACCGAGGCGGCGCTCGGCCCATTCCACCAGTTCGGGTTTGAGCGGGTCGGCGAAGATGAACCACAGCCCGCCGTCGCCGTCGCGGCAGGCCGCGCATTCGCGTTCCAGCGCCTGGTTGAAGCTCAACAGCTCGAACGCCGGCTGCAGTTCGCGCAGCCGGTCCATGCTCACCGTGGCATAGGCGAAGGCCTGGCCGAGCTCGGCGAGGAAGGTGGCATCGTCGAGGCCGGCGAGGTTCTCCAGCGCGGCCAGCACCGAGCCGCCCTCCGTCGCCGCCAGTTCGCGCGCCTCCTGCAGCAAGGCCGGATCGATGCGGTGCGGATAGATGGCGGGGGCGTTCATTGCAACCCGTCCTTGAGCACGTCATTTCGGCGCTTGTCCCCGCAAGGGGGCACGCCGGAATCCAGCAAAAAAGAGAACGCCGTGCGGCGCACGAGCCGGAAATCAGCCAAGCTCCTTCCGCCTCGCGGTTCGGGGAAGCTCAGGGCGGGGGTGGGCCGGGGACGAACCGAGCTTGGTGGAGCCGCCTCGCGGCGCTCACCCTCTCCCCAGCCCTCCCCCTCGAGGGGGAGGGAGTTCCTTTGCGATGCTGGCAGGTGCCATAACGGTGATCCCCTCTCCCTCGAAGGGAGAGGGTGGGGGAGAGGGTGAGCAGCTGCGCAGTCCTGTCGCAACTGCCTGGTCTTATTCGACCCCTCTCCCTGGCCCTCTCCCCCGAGGGGAGAGGGAATTTCCGTTGTGGACGGCACGTTCTTACCAGCACACGCGGCAATCCACTGGATCCCGGCGTGCCCCCTTGCGGGGACAAGCGCCGCGATGACTGGATGAAGAATCGACGAGCGTGCGGTCACTCCAGACTCCCCGCGAGTTCGAAGATGGGTAGATAGAGCATGACCACGATGATACCGATGACCAGGCCGATCACCGCCATCAGGATCGGCTCGAACAGGCG
>JBAPWR010000393.1:0-8796 GCA_049283775.1 Thiobacillus sp. | reverse complement strand
CGGCGCGGCGCGCGAAGTGACCGGTTCCAGTTATCTGGTGGAGGCCGACGGGGTGCGCTTTCTGGTCGACTGCGGCATGTTCCAGGGCGGCCGCGAGACGCGCGCCAAGAACCAGCGTGCTTTTTCCTTCGATCCGCGCAGCATCGATTTCGTCATCCTCACCCATGCCCACATCGACCATTCCGGCCTGCTGCCGCGCCTGGTCGCGCTCGGCTTCAAGGGCACGATCCACACCACCCGCGCCACCTGCGACCTGCTGGCGGTGATGCTGCCGGATTCGGCGCACATCCAGGAAAAGGAAGCCGAATACGCCAACCTCAATCGCTTCCGCAAGGATATGGATCGGCGCGACAAGAAACGGGGGCTGCCGCCGCGCGACATCGCGCCGCTATACACCGTGGCGCAGGCATGGGCTTCGCTGAAGCAGCTGAACCCGGTCGACTACGACCTGGAAATCGCACCGCATCCGCAGGTACGCTGCACCTTCCGCGACGCCGGTCACATCCTCGGCTCGGCGATCGTCGAGGTGTGGGTGACCGAAGGCAACCGCCGCACCAAGATTGTTTTTTCCGGCGACCTCGGGCAGCCGGCACGGCCGCTGCTGCAGGACCCGACGCACATCCATGACGCCGATTACCTGCTGGTGGAATCGACTTACGGCGATCGCCTGCACAAGAGCTTCGAAGCCACCGAGGACGAACTGGTGGAGGCGATCAACGACACCATCGAACGCAAGGGCGGCAATGTCATCATTCCGGCTTTTGCCGTCGGCCGCACCCAAGACATGCTCTACCTGCTGGCCGATCTCGCCCGCCAGGGTCGCATTCCCAAGCTCTCGGTGTTCGTCGATTCGCCGATGGCGACCGCCGCCACCGAAATCACCTACAAGCACATGGCGTTGTTGGACGAAGAGACCCATGCGCTGATGGGGCGGCATGGCGGCGCCGCGCATTTCCGCAAGCTCAATTTCGTCGAGGATGTCGAGGAGTCGAAGTCGCTCGACAGGATTACGGGTGGGGCCGTGATCATCTCGGCCAGCGGCATGTGCGAGGCCGGACGCATCAAGTTCCACCTGCGCGCCAATCTCGGGCGCCGCGAGTCGACCGTCCTCATCACCGGCTTCCAGGCCGCCGGCACCTTTGGCCGTCGCCTGGTCGACGGCGCCAAGCGCGTGCGCCTGCTCGGCGAGGACATCCCGGTGCGCGCCGACCTCTACACCCTGGGCGGGCTGTCAGCCCACGCCGACCGCGCGGCGCTGCTGTCATGGCTGGGTCATTTCAGGCACCCCCCGCGCAAGACTTTCGTCGTTCACGGCGAGGAAACCGTGGCGACTGGATTCGCCGCCCACCTGAAGGCTGAATTGGGTTGGGATGCCGAGGCGCCCGCGCCGGGGAGCAGCGTGATTCTCGGCTAGGGCGCGGCGCTCAGCAGTTTCCTGTCCTGCGCCCGCTTCAGCAGTTCATGCACATAATTCACCGGGATGGCGTAGCTGATCCCGCTCGGCGAAGTCAGCGCGGCTTCCTTGGCGCCCTTGACGTAGACCGAGTTGACCACCCCCAGCACCTCGCCGCTTTCGGGATGCCATACCGGGCTGCCGCTGTTGCCGGGATAGGCGATGGCGTCGAGGGCGAAGACTTCGTACGGTTCCTTCGCCTGTTTCAGGGTGCGGGTGTTGAGCTGTGCGACGCTCGGCACCGGGGTGTAGATCGGCACGATCGCGGCCAGGCCGGCGCGATGTGTCGACGGATTCAGCCCCAGTACCGAACCGATCGGATAACCGGTGAAATACAGCTGCCAGCCCTCGCGGGCCTTGGCCGAGTCGCCCAGCTTCAGGGTCGGCAGCGGGTCGCCCTCGATCTTCAGCAGCGCCAGGTCGCGATCCTTGTCGGTGGCGATCAGCCTGGCGGAGCGTACCGTCATCTGCCGGTCGCGGCCGATGAACACGGCGTGGGTCTCGTGCTTTTCGCTGTCCAGTTCCTTGTCGAAGATGTGCGCGCAGGAAACGACATGGTGCCCGTCGAGGACCGCGAAGCCGGTCCCTTGCAGGCTGGCGCGCGGGCTGCGGGTAGGGTGGAAGGTGCCGACGCCCACCACTCCGGGCTTGATCGCTTCCAGGGTGTTCGCCATGTCGGCCTGCGCCGGCATGGCAATCAGCAATGCGGCGACTGCCGCAGGGAGGGCGTTGCCCGGACGCGCCAGGAAGGCAGAGGCCCGGCTGGTATGCCGCTTGCTGGACAGACAGGCGAGCAGCCGCCGCAGACGATCGGGAAGCGTCACGCAAATTCGATACAATCCGAGCCCGGGTGTCTCGTAAATTCGCGCTAATGGCAGCAAAGACTTTTTATTCATAAGGGAATCCAAGCATGAGCGTTGTTGCAGTTGTCGGGCTGGGCTATGTAGGCCTGCCCCTGGCGGTGGAATTCGGCAAGAAAATGACCACCATCGGCTATGACCTGTCGGCCGAAAAAATCGAGCACTACCGTCGATTCTGCGACCCTACCGGCGAAGTTTCAACGGATGACCTCAAGGCCGCGACGCAGCTGACCGTCACCACCGACCCAGCCGACCTCGCCAAAGCCGACTTCATCATCGTCGCCGTGCCGACACCGGTGGACGAGGCGCACATTCCGGATTTCTCGCCATTGGTCGGCTCGAGCACGACCGTCGGCAAATACATGAAGAAGGGCGCGACGGTCATCTACGAATCGACAGTCTACCCCGGTGCAACCGAAGAGGTCTGCATCCCGATCCTCGAAAAGCTCTCCGGGATGAAATGGCTGCAGGACTTCCATGTCGGCTACTCGCCCGAGCGCGTCAACCCCGGCGACAAGGAGCGGACGATTACAAAGATCGTCAAGGTCGTGTCGGGCGACGATGCCGCCACCCTCGACAAGGTGGCCGAACTGTACGGCAGCGTGATCACCGCCGGCGTGCATCGCGCCAGTTCGATCAAGGTCGCCGAAGCCGCCAAGGTGATCGAGAACACCCAGCGCGACCTCAACATTGCGCTGATGAACGAACTCTCGCTGATTTTCCACCGCCTCGGCATCGACACCCTGGAAGTGCTCAAGGCCGCCGGCACCAAGTGGAACTTCCTGCCCTTCCGCCCCGGCCTGGTCGGCGGCCACTGCATCGGCGTCGACCCCTACTACCTTACCCACAAGGCCGACATGCTTGGCTACCACCCGCAGGTCATCCTCGCCGGCCGCCGCATCAACGACGGCATGGGCGCCTACGTGGCGCAGGAAACGGTGAAGAAGATGATCGCCAATGGCGTGCCGGTGAAGGGCGCCAGGGTCAACGTGCTCGGCCTCACCTTCAAGGAAAACTGCCCCGACCTGCGCAATTCCAAGGTGGTCGACGTCATCCGCGAACTGCAGTCTTTCGGCTGCGAAGTGCATGTCCACGATCCGCTGGGCGAGTCCAGGGAAGCCGAACATGAGTACGGCATCAGCCTGACAGCCTGGGACGACCTGCCCGAATGCGACGCCCTGGTCGCCGCGGTGTCGCACGCCGACTACCTTGGCAAGCCGTTCGCCGACCTGACCGCCAGGCTGAAAAAAGGCGGCGTCTTCACCGACGTCAAGTCGGCCTATGACCCGGCCGCGGTGAAAGCTGCCGGCTTCCAATTGTGGAGACTGTGATGTCTGCCTTCGACGAGCTCAAGACGCAACTCGCAGCTTCGCCCAAAACCTGGCTGGTCACCGGCGCCGCCGGCTTCATCGGCTGCAACCTGGTCGAGGCCCTGCTCATGCTCGACCAGAAGGTCATCGGGCTCGACAACTTCGCCACCGGCCACGAGAAGAATCTCGCCCAGGTGCAGCAAAGCGTCGGCCCCGAACGCTGGGAAAAGTTCAGCCTGAAGCGCGGCGACATCCGCGACCTGATCACCTGCCACAGCGTGTGCCGCGGCGTCGACTACGTGCTGCACCAGGCCGCGCTCGGCTCGGTGCCGCGCTCGATCGAGGATCCGCTGCTCACCCACGCTTCCAACAACACCGGCTTCATCAACATGCTGGTGGCGGCGCGCGATGCCAAGGTCAAGCGTTTCGTCTATGCCGCCTCAAGTTCGACCTACGGTGATCACCCCGGCCTGCCCAAGGTCGAGGACGTCATCGGCAAGCCGTTGTCGCCCTACGCCGTGACCAAGTACGTCAACGAGCTGTACGCCGATGTCTTCGGCCGCTGCTACGGCACCGAAAGCATGGGGCTGCGCTATTTCAACATCTTCGGCCGGCGCCAGGACCCCGAGGGCGCGTATGCCGCGGTGGTCCCGAAATGGGTTGCCAGCATGATCAAGAACGAGCCGGTGTACGTCAACGGCGATGGCGAAACCAGCCGCGACTTCTGCTACATCGACAACGTCATCCAGGCCAACCTGCTCGCCGCCACCACGCAGAATCCGCATGCGGTCAACCAGGTCTACAACATCGCCGTCGGCGAGCGCACCTCGCTCAACCAGCTGTTCGAGGCGATCCGCGTCAATCTGCTGCCGCACTACCCCCATCTGGCCGACGCCAAGCCGGTCTACCGCGATTTTCGCGCCGGCGACGTGCGCCATTCCCTCGCCGACATCAGCAAGGCCCGCAGCCTGCTCGGCTACGAACCCACCCACCGCATCGGCGAAGGTCTGGCCGAAGCGATGGAATGGTATGTCGGTGATCTGAGCTAGGCTCGAGGACGCTGCGCGAGGCGCCTCGCCCGTCAAGGCGCCAGCGTCTCCAGCCCGCTGCGGATGTGCAGGTCGCGCTGCGGGTAGGGAATGACGATGGCGGCATCCTTGAACGCGCGCCAGATCGCCAGGTTGATATCCGAGCGCACATTGGCCAGGCCAGCCTCGGGATCCTGAATCCATACCCGCAACTCGAGTTCGATGCCGCTGTCGCCGAAGGCCATGAGTCTGGCCGCAGGCTGCGGGTCCTCGAGCACCCGCGCATTTGCCCGAGCTGCTTCCTCCATCAGGGCCATCGCCTGTTCCGGATCATTGTCGTAGCTGATGGATACCGGGACCCTCAGGCGCACATTGCGGTTGCTGTAGCTCCAGTTGATCACCTCGTTGGTGATCAGGCTCTCGTTGGGGATCAGCCTTTCCACTCCATCGCGGTCCTTCACCACGACGTAGCGGGCGTGCAATTCCTCGACCCAGCCAAAAGTGTCGCCGATGGTGATGACGTCGCCGGGACGGATCGAGCGATCGAACAGCACGATGAAACCGCTGATGAAGTTGCTGGCGATGCGCTGCAGGCCGAAGCCCAGTCCGACGCCGAGGGCACCGCCGAACACCGTCAGAGCGGTCAGATCGATGCCGACCGCATCCAGCGCCAGCAGAAAAGCCAGCACCAGCAGGACGAATTTGATCAACTTGACCAGCGCCACCTGCATTCCGGGATTGGAGAACTCGGCCTGGCTGATGCGGTTCTCGATGGCGCGGCCTAGCCACTGTGCCAGCAGCCACAACAAGGCCAACGCCAGGATCAGCTTGATGGTCGCCAGCACCGAAATCCGCGTGCTGCCGACCTGCATCGCCATCCCGTCCAGGCCTTCCAGCACAGCAGGCAGCCAGCCCAGCAGGTGCAATGCGACGACGATCCATACCGAGGTGGCAATGAGGTTTTCCCAGGCCTTCACCGCAGGACCGGGGCGGAAGGTCTTGCGCAGGAAGTAGATGAGGATGCGGATCGTGGCCAGCGAGACCAGCAGGGGGATAGCCAGGTCGAGCAGTTGCACCGGGTCGTCGTGAAGTGACAGCAGCGCCCGACCGGCCAGCACGCCCAGCAGCATGCTGATGGGAAAGAGAACACGCTGCAGGGTCTTCAGCGCCAGATAGCGGACCGTGTAATCCTCGCCGCCTTCGGTGCGCGCCGCCAGACTCTGTCCCAGCGTGCGGTGCACCATCCAGGCGCCTGCTGCCGCCAGCAGCAAGACGCCCACCTCCCACCAGAAGCCGGGGTCGCGGATCAGGGCATGCGCAGCGTCCAGCAAGGCCTGGAAGTCGAAGGGCATGTCTACGGACCTTGCAGGCTGCGCAGGTGGCGACGGTCAGCGTTCATCGCAACACCAGCCGTTCGACCACATAGACCAGCGCGGTGATCACGCCGACCACCAGGGCGAAGCGCAGCACCCGGCCGATATGACCGAGATACTTGCGGTTGCCGGTGAACAGCCAGGCCAGCCCGAGCGCCACTACCGCAATCAGCAGGGCGACGATGAGCAGCCGGACGACGATCATGCGGCCAGCGGATGCAGGTGCAGGAAGGCCGGCGGGACATCCTCGCTGCGCTCGAAACTGACGAACTCCCAGGCTTCCTGGTGCTGCAGCAGTTCGCGCAGCAGGGCATTGTTGAGGGCGTGGCCGGACTTGTAGGCCTCGAAGGCGCCGATGATCGGATAGCCCAGCAGATACAGGTCGCCGATGGCATCGAGGACCTTGTGCTTGACGAACTCGTCCTCGTAGCGGAGCCCCTCGACGTTGAGCACGCGGTATTCGTCCATGACGATGGCGTTGTCGAGCGAACCCCCGAGCGCCAGGCCGCTGTTGCGCAGGGCCTCGACCTCGTGCATGAAACCGAAGGTGCGCGCGCGCGCCACCTCCTTGGCATAGGCGGTCTCGGCGAAGTCGATGCTGACGGTCTTGCCGCTCTTCTCGAACACCGGGTGCTTGAAGTCGATGGTGAAATCGATCTTGAAGCCGTTGTGCGGCGTCAGGCGCGCCAGCTTGTCGCCGTCGCGCACCTCGATCGGACGCAGGATACGCACATAGCGCTTCGGCGCGTCCTGTTCGACGATGCCGACCGACTGCAGCAGGTAGACGAAGGGCGCCGACGAACCGTCGAGGATGGGGATTTCCGGTCCGGTCAGGTCGACCAGGGCATTGTCGATCCCCAGCCCGGCCAGCGCCGACATCAGGTGCTCCACGGTGGAGACCTTGGCCGGGCCGGATTCGAGCATCGAACACAGCCGGGTGTCGGTGACCAGATAGGGATCGGCCTTGAGTTCGGCAGGCGGATCAAGGTCCATGCGGCGGAACACGATACCGCTGTCGGGCGGCGCCGGGCGCAGGGTGATCTCGACCTTGGCGCCGGTGTGCAGGCCGACGCCGGTAGTCCGGACCGGCTCCTTGAGAGTGCGTTGCTTCATCATCCTGTCATTTTAATGGCGTCTGCCGAAATTGCCGGGTTTGGCCCGCAGAGACGCCGAACACCGGGCCAGGCTGACGCAGCCGACAAGTGTCTGAGCCTGCCGATGCCAACGGGTTCCCGGTGTTCCTGACACGTCACGCGCGCCGCCTTCAGTCCGCCTGCTTGCGCAGGAAAGCCGGAATGTCCAAGGTGTCGATTCCCGAATCGGACATCGCCTGAATGGTGCGGGCGCGGCGATTGGTCATCACGCTGGGCAGCTCGTCGCCACCGCCGACCGCCATCGGCATGTCGTCGGTGCCGGTGCGGATGACATGCATCGGCTTGGTCTGTTGGCGGGCGACCGGATTGCCGAGACCGGTGGCGACCATGGTCACGCGCAGGCTGTCTTCCATCTCGTCGTCCAGCACCTGGCCGACGATGACGGTGGCCTCTTCTGCGGTGAAGCCTTTGATGGTGTTCATCACTTCGTGGATCTCGCGCATCTTGACGCTCGACGAGGCGGTGATGTTGACCAGCACGCCGCGCGCACCGGCGAGGTTGACGTCTTCCAGCAGCGGGCTGGCGACGGCCTGCTCGGCGGCGATCCGGGCGCGGTTCTCGCCGCTGGCCTGGGCCGAGCCCATCATCGCCATGCCCATCTCGCTCATCACCGTGCGCACGTCGGCGAAGTCGACGTTGACCAGGCCGGGACAATTGATGACTTCGGCGATGCCGCCGACCGCACCGTGCAGCACGTTGTTGGCGGCCTTGAACGCGTCGAGCATGGAGACGTCGTCGCCCAACACCTGCATCAGCTTCTCGTTGGGGATGATGATCAGCGAGTCGACATGGCGGCTCAAAGCCTCGATGCCGGCGTTGGCGGCGCGCACCCGCTTGCCC
The DNA here is from genome assembly GCA_049283775.1 of Thiobacillus sp. Taxonomy (GTDB): domain Bacteria; phylum Pseudomonadota; class Gammaproteobacteria; order Burkholderiales; family Thiobacillaceae; genus Thiobacillus. Next base: position 778 of record JBAPWR010000393.1, on the reverse strand, counting down.
TCGAACATGAAGGGCTTGGTGACCACGGCGACGGTGAGGATGCCGAGTTCCTTGGCGACCTCGGCGACCACCGGGGCGGCACCGGTGCCGGTGCCGCCGCCCATGCCAGCGGTGATGAACAGCATGTCGGCGCCGTCGATCAGTTCGGCGATACGCTCGCGATCCTCGAGCGCGGCTTCACGGCCGACTTCGGGGTTGGCGCCCGCGCCCAGCCCCTTGGTCACGCCGTTGCCGAGCTGCAATTGCAGCCTGGCCTGGTTGCGCTTGAGCGCCTGCGCGTCGGTATTGATGGCGATGAACTCCACGCCGTTCAAGCCCGACGTGATCATGTGATCGACTGCGTTGCCGCCGCAGCCGCCCACGCCGATTACCTTGATGACCGCGTCCTGGGTATCCACATCCATCAGTTCAAACATGTTTTACTCTCCTCTGTTGCCAAATTAAAAAACCACACTCAAATTCATTGACGTGTTTGTCAGGGCATCGATGCCATGGCACGACCGTCAAATCCCGTCTCGACTCCGCTCGCGCGTCGTCAGAAATTTCCCTTGAACCATCCCTTCATGCGCTCGAATATCTCCTTGAAGCTGCCGCCGGAAAGCTTTGGCACATCGCGCCCGCGCTCGTCCAGCCCGGCCATCAGCAGGCCGATGCAGGTGGCGTAACGCGGGTTGTGCATGACTTCGGCGAGGCCGCCCTCGTAGCGCGGCCAGCCGAGGCGCACCGGCATGTGGAACACTTCCTCGCCGAGCTCGACCATGCCCTGCATCGCTGCCGA
>JBAPWR010000392.1:0-8624 GCA_049283775.1 Thiobacillus sp. | reverse complement strand
CGGTGTGGCGGCGCTGCTGCTGCCGGTGGCCATGGAGGTGGCGCGCCGCGGCGGGGTGGCGCCCTCACGGCTCCTGATGCCGCTAGCCTACGGCACCCTCGTGGGCGGCATGATGACGCTGATCGGCACCCCGCCCAACCTGCTAGTGAGCAACGCGATGCGCGAGGCCCATGGCGAGGGCTTCGGCTTTTTCGACTTTGCCTGGATCGGCGTGCCGATCCTGTTGACCGCCACCGCCTTCATGGCTCTCGCTGGGCGTCACCTTCTTTCGCGCACCGATACCACGCGGTCCATGGTCAGCCAGCGCGAGCTGCGAACGCTGTATGGCCTGCAGGAGCGCATCGTCGCGCTGCGCTTGCCGGACAATGCGCTGCTGGCCGGGCGCACGCTGGCCGATTCGGCGCTGGGCTCGGCGGCCGGGCTGATGGTGATCGCGCTGACGCGGGCCGGCCGTACCGAGGCGCTGCCCTCGGGCAAGACCGTGCTACGGGGCGGTGACGTGTTGCTCGCCCAAGGCCGGCTCGAGCGCTTCGAGTTGCTGCGCCGCTGGAGTTCGCTGAGCATCGAGCGCGAGACGCCGACGCTGCACGAGCGCCTGTGGTCGCAGGCCGCCCTGGCCGAACTGGTGCTGGCCGAGGATTCCCCGCTGGTCGGCCAGCCGCTGCGCCACCTCGAGTTCCGCGAACAGCACGCAGCCAATGTGCTGGCGCTGCGTCACGGCGACCATGTGCACCGCACGCACCTTGCCGAGCAGCAGTTGGCCGCCGGCGACCGGCTGCTGGTGCAGTGCAGCGATGAGGCGCTCGAGGCGCTGCGCAAGGTGTTGGGGTTCGAGGCCGTGACATCCGTTTCCGAGGACGAGCGCCGCAAGGTCTGGCGCCTGCACGAGCGCCTGTTCGTGCTGCGCGTGCCACAGGACTCCGCGATGGTCGGCAGCACTCTGGGCGAGAATCGCATCGGCGATGCCTTCGACTTCCGTCTGTCGGGCGTCTTTCGTGGTGGGGCGCTGCTCGACGCCGCCGTGTCCGAGGAGGTGGTGGAGGCAGGCGACCTGCTGCTGGTCCAGGGCCGCGAGGAGGATCTGGACGTGCTTCGCGGCCTGCAGCAGTTGGAGCGGCTGGAAGACGCGACCCCCTATCTCCGCGTGTTTGACGAGGGCCAGCTGGAGATGGTCGAGGCCACGCTGCACCCGCACGCGCGCATCGACGGCAGGGCAGTGGCCGACCTCGAGCTCGAAGAACGCTATCAGGTCGCGGTGTCGGCAGTCTGGCGCAACGGACAGGCGCTGCGCTCCGGCGTCGGCGCGCTGGCCTTACAGCGCGGCGATGCGCTGCTCGTGGTCGGCCCGCGCGAGCGTCTGGCAGCGCTGGCCGCCGACGAGGACCTGATCGTGCTCAACCCGATTCAGGTCCAGCCGACGGACGCGAGCAAGGCGCCGTTGGCGGGCGGCCTAATGGTGCTGACCATCGGCACGGTGCTGGCCGGCTGGCTGCACATCTCGATCGCCGCGGTGGCTGGCGCCACGCTGATGATACTGACACGCTGCCTGAGCATGGAGCAGGCCTACCGCGCCATCGACTGGCGCTCGATCTTCCTGATCGCCGGCATGCTCCCCCTGGGCATTGCAATGCACAGCAGCGGCACGGCGGAATTTCTTGCCGGCGGCGTGATCGCGGTGCTTGGGCCTTACGGCCCATGGCCGGTCATCGCGGGACTGTATGCATGTACGGCCCTCGCCACGCTGATCATGCCCAATGCGGCGCTGGTGCTGCTGATGGCGCCGATCGCGCTGTCAGCCGCAGCTGACCTGGGCATCACGCCGCTGGCGCCGGTGATGGCAATCGCGATCGCCGCAGCGGCCAGCTTCGCCAGCCCGGTAGCGCACGCTGCCAACGTGCTGGTGATGGGGCCAGGCGGCTACCGCTTCGTGGACTATGTGAAGGTCGGCGTGCCGCTGACGCTGATCGTTTTTGCCGTGGCGATGTTGATGCTGCCGTTGGTGTGGCCGCTGTGAGTAACCGAGGCGATTTCCGCTCGCCGTTTCGACGTGATGCTCTGATCAAGCCAGAGTTCATGAAAAAGCCTAGAAGAACAGGGCAAGCACCACGCTGGCCACACTCAGTGCCGACCATGATGGGCAGTCCTGTCTTCAGCCATCGGCTCGGCGAGATGCGCGCTTCCCAAAATAACTAGGGTAAGACACCATTTTCAAGCGCTGCGCGATCCACCGGTTGAATCCGCCAGCTCAGCCGACGCCACTGGCCGCAATGGCCGACAAACGGCCTCTCATAGTGAACGGCCAAACTGACCGTTCCCAGCCGACTTCAGCCGTCTAGACTACCGAAAACCCCACCAGCGCGATCTCGTCGCCGTCCTTGACCGGCGAGGATTTCTCGGCGAACTGCTTGTTGATGGTGACATTGAGCTTGGGGTTGCCGAGCAGCATCTTCTTCCACATCTCGCCGCGCTTCGACAGCACGAACAACAGGCGCTCGACGTCGTTCACGTCGGGCGGCAGCCTGATCTCGTCGGACTCCATGCCGAGGGTTTCGACCAGGTCGCCGAAAAACAGGATTTTCACCATTTGTAGCCCTTTATAATTCGTCATTGACCGCCCGATTTTACCCTCGTATGTCCACCCATCTGCTGGAAAACCTCAACCCCGAACAGCGCGCCGCAGTGACGCTGCCGCACGAATCCGCGCTGATTTTGGCGGGCGCCGGCTCGGGCAAGACAAGGGTGCTGACGACCCGCATCGCCTGGCTGATCCAGACCGGGCAGGTGTCGCCGCTCGGCATCCTGGCAGTGACCTTCACCAACAAGGCAGCGAAGGAAATGCTCACGCGCATCTCGGCGATGCTGCCGATCAATACCCGCGGCATGTGGGTCGGCACCTTCCACGGTCTGGCCAATCGCCTGCTGCGCACCCACCACCGCGAGGCGGGGCTGCCGCAGTCGTTTCAGATCCTCGATACCCAGGATCAGCTGTCGGCGATCAAGCGGCTGATGAAATCGCTCAATGTCGACACCGAGAAATACGAACCGAAGAAGGTGCAGTGGTTCATCAACGGCCACAAGGAAGCCGGTCGGCGAGCGCGCGACGCCGAGGCCTTCGACGAATACTCGATGCGCCTGGCCGAATTGTTCGAAGCCTACGATGCGCAATGCCAGCGCGAAGGCGTGGCGGATTTTCCCGAACTGCTGCTGCGCTCCTATGAACTGCTCTACCGCAACGAGCCGCTGCGGCAGCACTACCAGCAACGCTTCTCGCACATCCTGATCGACGAGTTCCAGGACACCAACACCCTGCAGTACCGCTGGCTCAAGCTGTTCGCCGGGCCGGATACGGCGCTGTTCGCGGTCGGCGACGATGATCAGTCGATCTATGCCTTCCGCGGCGCCAACACCGCCAACATGGCCGAGTTCGAGCGCGAGTTCGCCCATGGCAACGTGATCAAGCTGGAACAGAACTATCGCAGCCACGGCCACATCCTCACCGCCGCCAACACCCTCATCGCGCAGAACGCCCATCGCCTCGGCAAGAACCTGTGGACGGCGGAAGGCGACGGCGAACCGATCCGCCTGTTCGAGGCGTACTCCGACCAGGACGAGGCGAGCTTCGTGGTCGAGGAGGCGAAGACGCTGAACCGTGAAGGCGTGGCGTTCTCCGACATGGCGCTGCTGTATCGCTCCAACGCGCAGTCGCGGGTGCTGGAGCACGCGCTGTTCTCGGCCGGCGTGGCCTATCGCGTCTACGGCGGGCTGCGCTTCTTCGAACGCCAGGAAATCAAGCATGCGCTCGCCTACCTGCGCCTCCTGACCAACCCCGAGGACGACGGCGCCTTCCTGCGAGTGGTCAACTTCCCCACCCGCGGCATCGGCGCGCGCAGTCTGGAACAACTGGCGGAAACCGCTGCGCGCTCCGGCAGCAGCCTGTGGCAGGCAGCCTGCACCGGCGGCGGCAAGGTGGCGGGCTTCGCCAGACTGATCGAGGAGATCAAGGCCGCGACCCTCGACCTGCCGCTGGCGGAGACGATCGATCATGTCATAGAGGCCTCGGGCCTCGCCGATTACTACCGTGCCGACAAGGAAGGCGCCGACCGGCTGGAAAACCTCAATGAACTGGTCAACGCTGCCGCGCTATTCTCCGAGGAATCGGAGGAAACCACACTCGACGCTTTTCTCGCCCACGCCGCGCTGGAAGCCGGCGAGCACCAGGCTGAAGCGGGTCGCGACGCGCTGCAGCTGATGACGGTGCATGCCGCCAAGGGCCTGGAATTCCACACGGTGTTCATCACCGGACTGGAGGAAAGCCTGTTTCCGCACGAGCAGAGCGCGAACGAGGAAAACGGCCTGGAAGAGGAGCGCCGCCTGATGTACGTGGCGATCACCCGTGCGCGGCGCCGGCTCTACCTGTCGCACGCGCAGTCGCGCATGCTGCACGGACAGATCCGCTACGGCATGCCGTCGCGCTTTCTCGGCGAGTTGCCGGAACAGGTGCTGCTGCATCTCAACCGTCGCGCCGAGGCGCCCTACTCGCGGCCAGTCGCCAGCGCCCCGGTCATGCCATCACGCAGCAACGACACCGGCTACCGGGTGGGACAGAGCGTCGCACACGCCAAGTTCGGCACCGGCATCATCATCGATTTCGAGGGACGCGGACCCGACGCACGGGTGCAGGTGAAATTCCGTGATGCCGGCACCAAGTGGCTGGCGCTGGCCTACGCCAAGCTGTCAGCTGCCTGAATCCGACTCCTGTCGGAGCGCGACGACGTTGTCGGCGGCGGCTTCGGCCTCGTCGGCCCACACCGCAAATATCGCCTGATACGAGGCGTACAGCGCGCCGAACAGCACCGGCATCGCCACCAGCAGGCCAAGCAGCATCGGCACCAGGGCAGCCAGAACCAGCACCAGGCCGAGCACCAGGCCGTTGACCAGCATCGCCGCCCAGTTCTTCAGCACCGCGCGCAGACTCACCAGCAGGGCCTGGGCCGGACGGGCGTTGCCAAACAGGATCAGCGCCGGCGCGAACCAGGTCGCCATGATCAGCGGGGTGAACAGGGCCAGCCCGGTCAGCATCGCAGGCAGTGCTTCGTTCATGATCGCCTGCATTTCCTGCGGATCCTTGCCCGGTCCCGCCGCCTCCATGACCGCCTCGGCATCGAAACCCATGCCGGTCATGATCTTGCCGATCAGCAACGCCCCCATCAGTTGCACTGCCCCGATCGTCATAAGCGGCAGCGCCGGCCCCTGGACGCCGGCGAAAAAATGCGGCAGTTCGAGGTCCTGTTCGCTGTCGAGCGCACGAAAAGCCGCCATGAAGCCGGCCACCATCAGCGGCGAAGCCAGCTCGGACAGCGCGCTGCCGACCACCGGGATGAGGCCGAAAGCCATGACGATGCCGAACAGCAGGCCGAATGCCGCCGACAGCAGCAACGGGCTTTTGCGGTACAGGCGAAAGCCCTCGACCACCCATTGCATGCCCTGGCTGGCGGCAACCTTGCGCGGAATGTCCTGATTGTCTGGTGTGCTCATGGCTGCGGTTTCATGCGTCATGCAAATGCATCGTCAGAATTCCTTGATCACCCACATCGGCGGGTGAAAACCCGACTCGATCATGTCGCGGTGGACAAAGTTTCCATCCCCGCGCGGGTCGATCAGGTAGTAGGGCCTGCCGACCCTGGGGGTGATTTTCAGCATGTAGAGTCTGCCCCTGATGCGGTACTCCTCGACCATCCCCTCGCCGCTGGGCTTGAGCGTGATCTCCGGCACGTCATCTTCGGACGGCGCACCGTCCGGAACGGGAACCAGGTCGGGCGGCTGGTCCGAGGGCGCCTGGGCAATGGCCAGCCCGCTGACCAGCAGGGCTGCGACTAACAGGGGGTAACGCATGACGAACTCCGCATACAGGGATATTTTCAGATTAGCTCACAAATTGAGCTGGATTTCTCGTTCAGCCGGGGAAGGCATGAAGCCACGTTTTTCGTAGTGGCTGAAGATCGCATCGAGGACTTCCTCGGGTTGGTCGATGACGTGCATCAGGTCGATGTCGTCGGGAGAGATCATGCCTTCGGCGATCAGCGAGGCACGCACCCAGTCGGTCAGCCCGGCCCAGAATTTGGAGCCGACGAGAATGATCGGAATGCTCGCGATCTTCTTGGTCTGCACCAGGGTCAGCGCCTCGAACATCTCGTCCAGCGTGCCGAAGCCGCCGGGCATGACGACGTAAGCCGCGGCGAACTTGACGAACATGACCTTGCGCGCAAAGAAATGCTGGAAGGTCTGGCTGATGTCCTGATAGGCATTCGAGGTCTGTTCGAACGGCAGCTGGATGTTGAGGCCGACGCTCGGCGACTTGCCGAAGTAGGCGCCCTTGTTGGCCGCTTCCATGATGCCGGGGCCGCCGCCGGAAATGACCGAAAAGCCGGAATCGGAAAGCTTGCGGGCGATGTCCTCGGTGAGCATGTAATAGGGATGGTCGGGCGCGGTGCGGGCGCTGCCGAAGATCGAAACCGCCGGGCGGATCGAGGCCAGGCGCTCGGTCGCCTCAACGAACTCTGACATAATCCCGAGCATGCGCCAGGACTCGCGCGCCGAATAACCAATCTCCTCCGCCCGGCGCGGATCGGCGGTAACTGGCAGTTTATCCAGATGCATATGGACGCCTCGTGAACGATTCCAGAAAAACGCTGCTGTTGGTGGACGGATCGTCCTATCTCTACCGCGCCTTCCATGCCCTGCCCGATCTGCGCAACCGCAAGGGCGAGCCGACCAGCGCGATCTACGGCGTACTCAACATGCTGAGAAGGCTGCAGAAGGACTACGCGGCCGATTATATCGCCTGCGTCTTCGACCCCAAGGGAAAAACCTTCCGCGACGACATGTACCCGGAATACAAGGCGCATCGACCGCCGATGCCGGAGGACCTGGGCTGCCAGATCGAGCCGCTGTTCGAGGCGATCCGCGCCGAGGGCTGGCCGCTGGTGATCGTCGACGGCGTCGAGGCCGACGACGTCATCGGCACCCTGGTCAAGGAAGCCGAGCGCCACGACGTCAAAAGCATCGTCTCGACCGGCGACAAGGACATGGCGCAGCTGGTCAATCCGCACGTCACCCTGGTCAACACCATGAGCAGCGAGACCCTCGACGAAGCCGGGGTCGCCGCCAAGTTCGGCGTGCCGCCCGAGCGCATCGTCGATTACCTGACCCTGATCGGCGACGCCGTCGACAACGTCCCCGGCGTTGACAAGGTCGGGCCCAAGACCGCAGTGAAGTGGCTCGGCCAATACGACAGCCTCGATGAAATCCTCGCCCATGCCGACGAGATCAAGGGCGTGGTCGGCGACAACCTGCGGCGCGTGCTCGACTGGCTGCCGAAGGCGCGCGAATTGCTGACCATCAAGACCGATGTCGAGCTGCCGTTCGAGCTGCACGAACTGACCCGCCGGCCGCCGGATCGCGAGGTCCTGCGCGAACTCTACGATCGCTTCGATTTCCGCACCTGGCTGCGCGATCTCGACAACGCGTCCGATACGCCTGCGGCTCCGCCCACGCCTGACGCCAGCGGCGAGCATCGCGCCCGCTACGAAACCCTGCTGAGCAGCGAACAGCTCGACGCCTGGATCGGCAAACTCGAGGCAGCGGAAATCTTCGCCCTCGACACCGAGACCACCAGCCTCAATCCGATGCAGGCCGAGCTGGTCGGCATGTCGTTCGCTATCGCGCCCGGCGAAGCGGCCTACCTGCCGCTGGCGCACGACTATGCCGGGGTACCCGAGCAGCTCGACCGCAAGGCAAGCCTGCAAAGGCTCAAGCCCCTGCTCGAAAGCGACAAGCATGCGAAAGTCGGCCAGCACCTGAAGTACGACATGCACATCCTCGCCAACCACGGCATCGCGCTTGCCGGCGTCAGCGACGACACCCTGCTGCAATCCTACGTGCTCGAAGCGCACCAGCAGCACGAGCTCGGCAGTCTCGCCGCGCGCCACCTCGGCCTGTCGACCATCAGCTATGACGATGTCACCGGCAAGGGCGCCAGCCGCATCGGCTTCGAGCAGGTGGCGATCGAGCGCGCCAGCGAATATGCCGCCGAGGACGCCGACGTGACGCTGCGTGTGCACCAGGCGCTGGCGCCGCAGATCGCCGCATCGGACAAGCTCGAATTCGTCTATCGCCGCATCGAGGTGCCGCTGGCGCGCATTCTGTTCCGCATGGAGCGAACCGGCGTATTGATCGACCGCGAGGCGCTGGCGCGGCAGAGCGGCGAACTCGGCAAGAAGATGCTGGAACTGGAGCAGCGCGCCTTCCAGGAGGCCGGGCAGCCGTTCAATCTCGGCTCGCCCAAGCAGATCGGCGAAATCCTGTTCCAGAATAAGGGCTTGCCGGTGATCAAGAAGACCCCCGGCGGCGCGCCTTCGACCGACGAGGACACCCTGGCGCAGCTGGCGCTTGACCATCCCATCGCGCGCGCCATCCTCGATTACCGCGGCATGGCCAAGCTGAAGTCGACCTACACCGACAAGCTGCCGCAGATGATCAACCCGGCCACCGGGAGGGTCCACACCAGCTATTCGCAGGCCACCGCGGTGACCGGCCGGCTGGCGAGCTCCGACCCCAACCTGCAG
>JBAPWR010000391.1:0-5095 GCA_049283775.1 Thiobacillus sp. | reverse complement strand
GAATGTGCTGGAGTTGCAGGGTCACGGCGGACCGCAGGTGCTCAACCTGATCCTGCAGCGCTGTATCGAACTGGGTGCGCGCCTGGCCGAGCCGGGCGAGTTCACTCGCCGAGCATTTCTCAATGGCAAGCTCGATCTGGCCCAGGCCGAAGCGGTGGCGGACCTGATCGATGCTCAAAGCGCGGCGGCGGCACGCTCTGCGGTGCGCTCGCTGTCTGGCGCTTTCTCCGAACGCATTGATGAACTGGTGGAGCGCCTTGTCCGCCTTCGCATGCTAGTTGAGGCGACACTGGACTTCCCCGAGGAAGAGATCGATTTCTTGCAGCAGGCTGACGCGTTTGGCCGGCTCGACGCCATCGATTCCACGCTGCGCGAGGTGCGCGCACAGGCGCGGCAGGGCGCCTTGCTGCGCGAAGGCCTGACGGTGGTGCTGATCGGTCAGCCCAACGTCGGCAAGTCCAGCCTGCTCAACCGTCTGGCAGGTTTCGAGGCGGCGATCGTGACCGAAATTGCCGGAACCACCCGCGATACGGTACGCGAAGCGATTCAGATTCAGGGCGTGCCGCTGCACGTCATCGATACGGCCGGCCTGCGCGAAACGGAAGACGCAGTGGAGAGGCTCGGTATTGCGCGCACCTGGGAAGCGCTGGAAAAAGCAGATGCGGCGCTGCTGCTGGTGGATGCCGCCCACGGCCTGACCAAGGAGGAACAGTCGATCCTGACCCGCCTGCCGGCGATCCCGCGCATTACAGTGCATAACAAGATCGACCTGTACGATGAGTCGCCGCGGGTGGCAGGCGAGGAAGTATGGCTGTCGGCCAAGACCGGTGCGGGAATGGATTTGCTGCAGCAGAAGCTGCTCGAGCTGGCGGGGTGGCAGCCAAGCGGCGAGGGGGCGTTCATGGCGCGTTCGCGGCATCTCGATGCCTTGGGCCGAGCCGCATCGCATCTGCAGCGGGCCCGTGAGGCAAAGGCCCGCCTCGAACTGTTTGCCGAGGAGTTGCGGCTGGCACAGTCAGCCTTGTCCGAGATTACCGGCGAGTTCAGCGCAGACGATTTGCTGGGCGAGATTTTCAGCAGTTTCTGCATAGGCAAATAGCGCGACTTCACGTTTTCGATGCTGTGCCTGTTGAGCAAAGCTCGCGGCAAAAGCCGCAGCGCTCAGAGATCATGGCGGTTTTTACGAAGCGGCTGATTCGAGATGGGCCGGATGGCGGGTGCAACCAGTCCGCGGCGGGACAGAACAGGGGTGTTTTCATGCTGACATGGCAGGGCATTTTCGAAGAAATCAGGAGCCATCGCAAAACCCTGCTGCAGGCCAACATCGTCGCCCTGCTGGCAGTGATGGCCGCGGTTCCTGTGCCGCTGCTGCTGCCCTTGATGGTCGATGAGGTGTTGCTCAATCATCCGGGTCCCTTCGTCGCGGCAATCGGCGCATGGTTCCCGCCAGGCTGGCATGGCCCGCTGCTGTTCATCGGTGCAGCCTTGCTGACCACGGTCGGCCTACGGCTGACGGCGATATTGCTTAACGTCTGGCAGGGGCGGGCGTTCTCATTGATGGCCAAGCAGGTGGTCTATCGTATCCGCAGCCGGATGCTCGATCGCCTGTCGAAAATTGCGTTGTCCGAATTCGAGACGGTCGGGGCTGGGCGGGTCACATCGCATTTCGTCACCGACGTCAATGCGATCGATACATTCCTTGGGGCGTCGATTTCCGGTTTCCTGGTATCGATACTGACCCTGGTCGGCATCGCCGCCGTGCTGTTCTGGATGCACTGGCAGTTGGCGCTGTTCATTTTTCTGCTGAATCCGTTGGTGATCCTGTTCTCCTCCCGCCTGGGCAAGCGGGTCAAGGAGCTGAAAAAGCATGAAAACCGCGCATTCGAGGTGTTCCAGGAAGCGCTGTCGGAAACCCTCGATGCGCTGACGCAGATCCGCGCGATGAATCGGGAAAAGCATTATCTGGCCCGGGTAACCGAGAAGGCTGCCGATATACGCCAGCACGCTGCCGCTTTCGCCTGGAAATCGGACGCGATGAGCCGATTTTCCTTCTTTGTGTTTCTCGCCGGGTTCGACGCCTTCCGCGCCGGCGCGATGCTGATGGTGGTGTTTTCCGATCTCTCCATCGGCGAGATGTTGGCGGTGTTCGGCTACCTGTGGTTCATGATGACGCCGGTGCAGGAGTTGGTGGGCATGCAGTATGCCTGGTATGCGGCGAATGCCGCGCTGGGGCGCATCAATGCCCTGTTGGGGATGCATGGTGAGGTCCAGCACCCGGCCTTGCGTGATCCGTTCAGCGGCTCGACGACGGTCGGCATTGCCCTCGAGCATGTCAGTTTTGCCTATGCTGACGGCGAAAACGTGCTCGATGACGTCAGCCTGAGGGTGACGGCGGGGGAGAAGGTCGCGCTGGTGGGGGCCTCGGGCGGCGGCAAGTCAACCCTGGTCCAAGCCCTGCTTGGCCTGTATCCGGTCAAGGGTGGCGTGATCCGCTATGGCGACGTGCCGGTTGACGAGATCGGCTGGGCGACGGTGCGAGAACATGTGGGTGTGGTCCTGCAGCACCCGGTCCTGTTCAACGACAGCGTTCGGGCCAACCTGACATTGGGACGCGAAGCGGACGATGCGATGTTGTGGCAGGCACTGGAGATCGCCCAGCTCAGCGACGTCATCGCGGCGCTGCCGCAGGGACTGGATACCGTGGTCGGGCGCCACGGCGTACGCTTTTCCGGGGGGCAGCGGCAACGTCTGGCGATCGCGCGAATGATCGTAGCTGATCCGCGCGTGGTCATTCTCGACGAGGCCACCTCGGCGCTCGACACTGAGACCGAGCGGCATCTGCATCAGGCGCTGAGCGGATTCCTGCATGGCCGCACCACGATCATCATTGCGCACAGGCTGTCGGCAGTGAGGCAGGCCGACCGCATCCTGGTATTCGAGAACGGCCGGGTGGTGGAGGAGGGCGCGCATGAGACGCTGATCGAGCGCGGCGGGCTTTATCACAAGCTCTATCATCACGCCTGAAAATAAAACGCCGATCAGCCGACAATTTCAGGGTTTTCTGATATAGTTCGCGTCGTTGTGCATACAGCAGTAGGGCTGGCTTTAATCGCCGTGCCTCGGGACTGTTCTCACAGCCCCATCGTCTTCGACCTCTCTTTTGTGCCGCCAGCTGGCTTTTTCAGCGGGCCGCGACAAGTCTTGTGGTTGGCGCCGATGTGATCGACGCGACCCGTTGGGCGTTCCAAAACGCCGTTCATTATCCGGTTCGTATTTCTTGACCTGTCCGGTTCGACGCCTGACCCAGGTCCTATTTGCGCATTCGTGCGCACACAAGAGGTATTGCAATGAGCTTTTCCGAACTGGGACTCGATCCCCTCATCCTTAAATCCGTGCTGGCTTCCGGCTACGAAAACGCGACGCCTGTTCAAGCGCAGGCCATTCCCGCGGCGCTGACCGGCCGCGACCTGCTGGTGTCCTCGCACACCGGCAGCGGCAAGACAGCGGCGTTTCTGCTGCCGTCGATCCAGCGTCTGCAGGCAGAGCCGACGATCAAGAGCATGGGTCCGCGCGTACTGGTCCTGACCCCAACGCGCGAGCTTGCGCTACAGGTTGAAAAATCGGCGATGAAATACGGCAACGATCTGCGTCGCTTTCGCACCGCCTGTCTGGTCGGCGGCGCACCGTACGGCCTGCAGCTCAAGCGCCTGAGCCAGCCGGTTGACGTCGTGGTGGCCACCCCGGGCCGCCTGATCGACCATCTGGAGCGCGGCAAGATCGACTTCTCGCGCCTCGAAGTGCTGGTGCTGGATGAGGCGGACCGCATGCTGGACATGGGTTTTGTCGACGACATCAAGGCGATTGCCGCGCGCTGCCCGAGCGAGCGTCAGACCCTGCTGTTCTCCGCCACGCTCGACGGCGTGGTCGGCAACCTGGCACGCGAACTGACCCACGATGCGCTGCGCATCGAGATCGAGGCGGTCGCCAAGCACGAAGCCAAGATCGAGCAGCGCCTGCTGTTCGCCGACAACATGGACCACAAGAACCGCCTGCTCGACGCACTGCTGCGCGACGTGGATTTGACCCAGGCGATCGTTTTCGCCTCGACCAAGCGCAGCACCGAGGAAATTTCCGATCTGCTGGCGGACAGCGGCTTTGCTTCCGACGCCTTGCACGGCGACATGCAGCAGGGACAGCGCAATCGCGCCCTGCAGCGCCTGCGTGAGGGCCGTACCCGCGTTCTGGTGGCCACGGATGTCGCCGCTCGTGGAATCGACGTTGCCGGCATCAGCCACGTCATTAACTTCGACCTGCCGCGGCAGGCCGAGGATTATGTCCACCGCATCGGCCGTACCGGCCGCGCAGGTCGCACCGGTATCGCAGTGAGTTTTGCCGGGATGCGCGAAGTCGGTCTGGTGCGCAACATCGAGCGCTACACGGGCGACCGCATCGAGGTGCACACCCTGCCGGGCCTTGAGCCGACCCAGAAGCCCACCTCGGGCCGGCCGTCTGCAGGGCGCCCGCGCAGCAACAACGGCCCGCGTGGTGGCTTCGGCGAGAAGCGCGCATACGGTTCGCGTGACAACAACGAGCGCCGTCCTTATGGCGAGAAGGGGAGCTCCGCGCGTCCGCAGGGCGAAAACCGTGGCTACGGCGATCGTGCCGCCCGTTTCGATGGCGCCCCGCGTCCGAACGGCGACCGACCCTACCGTGCTGACGCACCGCGCAGCTATGGCGATCGTCCTCGAAGCGAAGGCTACAAGGGCGGTTTTGCAAACGACAGCCGCCCGAAGGGCGACATCGATGGCAACCGCATCGACTACGTGGATCGGCGCACTGCAGCGGCCAACGCACCACGTGGTTATGACAACCGCGGCAATACGGCGGCGCGCCCAGCCAGGCCGGCGGGCAAACCCGAGAGCCGCGGTTATGGTGATCGCGGCAGCCGTGGTGGGGTGCGCGGTCGCTTCAAGGACTGACGACGGTTCTTCCGGGCATGCCCGGAATGAAAAAGGCCTGTTTCACGTTAAACAGGCCTTTTTATTTGTGACTGCACCGATAGCCTCGGCTGGCTTGTGTTGATGAGGAATCACCG
>JBAPWR010000390.1:0-13035 GCA_049283775.1 Thiobacillus sp. | reverse complement strand
AAGGCGGTCGTCACACCCCGTTCTTCAACGGCTATCGTCCGCAGTTCTACTTCCGTACCACGGACGTGACGGGCAGCATTGAGTTGCCGGCGGGTACCGAGATGGTCATGCCGGGCGACAACGTCAGCATCAAGGTGTCGCTGATTCAGCCGATCGCGATGGACGAAGGTCTGCGTTTCGCCATTCGCGAGGGCGGTCGCACCGTCGGCGCCGGCGTCGTGGCAAAGATTGAAGAGTAAAAAGCGGGCGAGAGTCGGCGCGACAGCAGGTTTGCGCCGGGCCTCGACCTCGAAGGACACAGGCCAATAGCTCAATTGGTAGAGCGTCGGTCTCCAAAACCGAAGGTTGGGGGTTCGAGACCCTCTTGGCCTGCCACAGGATAAGCCTGCAAGGCAAAACAGCACTCAATGGCTGACAAAATCAAGTTGCTGGTAGCGGCACTGCTGGTCATCGCAGGGGTGGCCGGCTTTTATTTTTTTGCGGATGCGCCTACGGTGGTTCGCGTGCTGTCGGTCATTGCCGGGCTTCTGCTCGGTGGGGTCGTGGCAGGTTTTTCCGGGCCGGGCAGGGAATTTTTCCGCTTTTCCCTTGAGGCCCGCGATGAAGCCAAGAAGGTCGTCTGGCCGACGCGCAAGGAAACTCTGCAGATGACCGGCGTGGTGATGGGGTTCGTGATTGTGATGTCCCTGTTCCTGTGGGCGGTCGATAGCATCCTGACGTGGTTGGTGAAGCTGGCAATGGGACAAGGGAGCTGATGAGCATGAGATGGTACGTGGTTCATGCCTATTCCGGTTTCGAGAAGAGCGTCGCGCGCAATCTGGCCGAACGCATCGAGCGTGCCGGAATGAAGGATCGCTTCGGTGAAATCCTGGTGCCGGTCGAAGAAGTGGTGGAAATGAAGGCGGGCCAGAAAAAGACCGCCGAGCGCAAATTCTTCCCGGGCTACGTCCTGGTGCAGATGGAGATGGACGACGACACCTGGCACCTGGTGAAGAGCACGCCGAAGGTAACGGGTTTTGTCGGGGGCACCGCAACCAAGCCGGCGCCGATCTCGGAAAAGGAAGTGCAATCTATTCTTGACCAGATGCGCGAGGGCGTCGAAAAGCCCAAGCCCAAGGTGCTGTTCGAGGTGGGTGAGACGGTGCGCGTCATCGACGGTCCGTTCACCGACTTCAATGGCAATGTCGAGGAAGTGAATTACGACAAGAGCAAGTTGCGCGTGTCGGTAATGATTTTTGGCCGGGCGACACCCGTCGAGCTGGGTTTCGGTCAGGTCGAAAAAAGCTGACTTCCAGCATCAGGCTGGAAGCGGCGTCCGGTTACCCGGAGAGGAGCGCGAGTAGGGCAACCCAAAGCGCGTTGGTACTCACTTTTTAGGAAGCATCATGGCAAAGAAGATTGTCGGCTACATCAAGCTGCAAGTGCCGGCGGGCAAAGCTAACCCGTCGCCACCCATCGGCCCCGCGCTTGGCCAGCGTGGTCTCAACATCATGGAATTCTGCAAGGCGTTCAACGCCAAGACCCAGGGCATGGAGCCCGGTCTGCCGATTCCGGTGGTGATCACCGCATTCGCGGACAAGAGCTTCACCTTCATCATGAAGACGCCGCCTGCGACGGTGTTGATCAAGAAAGCGATCAAGCTCGACAAGGGCAGTGCCAAGCCGCACGTCGACAAGGTCGGAACGATCACCCGTGCCCAACTCGAGGAGATCGCCAAGACCAAGGAGCCGGATCTGACTGCGGCCGACATGGACGCTGCCGTCCGCACCATTGCCGGCACAGCCCGTTCGATGGGCATCATCGTGGAGGGGGTCTGACATGGCCAATACATCCAAGCGCTTGCGCGCAATCAAGGAAAAGATCGACCGCAACCGCACCTATCCGGTGATCGATGCGCTGCAGCTGGTCAAGGAAACTGCCACCGCCAAGTTTGACGAATCGATCGATATCGCGGTCAACCTCGGCGTCGATGCACGCAAATCCGACCAGATGGTGCGGGGTTCGGTGGTGCTGCCAAAAGGTACCGGCAAGTCGGTTCGCGTCGCGGTGTTCGCTCAGGGCGACAATGTCCAGAAAGCCAAGGACGCCGGCGCCGACATCGTCGGTTTCGATGACCTGGCAGCCGAGATCAAGGGCGGCAAGATGGACTTCGATGTGGTGATAGCCACCCCCGATGCCATGCGCGTCGTCGGTCAGTTGGGCCAGATCCTCGGTCCGCGCGGCCTGATGCCGAACCCGAAGGTCGGAACGGTTTCGGCCGACGTCGTGACCGCGGTCAAGAATGCCAAGGCCGGCCAGGTACAGTACCGCACCGACAAGGCTGGCATCGTGCATTGCACCATCGGCCGTGCATCGTTCGCGGTCGAGGATCTCAAGGAGAACCTGACGGCGCTGATCGATGCCCTGCAGCGTGCCAAGCCCGCCAGCTCGAAAGGGATCTATTTCAAGCGCCTGTCCGTTTCCAGCACCATGGGCGCGGGCGTGCGCGTCGATCAGGCCAGCATGACGGCGTAAGCGATTATCGTTGGCCGGGCCGTTTGGTCGGGTCGCGAGCAAAGAACTTTGGGCCGCCTGCCGGGCAACCGGCAGGCGGGTTATCAAAGACCGTAGGTGTTCGAAAGGATTTAATTCCCGCAGGCGGCAAGTTGGGTGAGACGGCGCAGCAATGCTTTTTCTCCTCTGGCAAGTCGTACCGGGTGCCTACGCAGATGGCGTTCCCCAGCAGGATTTTCCTGTCAAGGTCGCCAGCCGGGGCGGGCAACGCTCCGTAACTGAGAAGGAGGTAAGACCTTGAGTCTGAATCTTGAAGAAAAGAAAGCCGTCGTTGCTGAGGTTGCTGCAGAAGTCGCAGCCGCCCAGACGGTTGTCGTTGCAGAGTATCGCGGCATTACCGTGGAGAACATGACCCAGTTGCGTGCGCAAGCCCGCAAGCAAGGCGTCTATCTGCGCGTGCTGAAAAACACCCTGGTGCGCCGCGCGGTCGCGGATACGCCGTTTGCAGGCATTGCCGACCAGCTGGTCGGCCCGCTTGCCTACGGTATTTCCAAAGATCCGGTGTCGGCCGCCAAGGTGATGCACGAGTTCGCCAAGGCCAACGACAAGTTCGTCATCAAGGCAGGTGCCATGCCCAACTTCATCATGTCCGCCAAGGACGTGGGGAATCTGGCCAGCATGCCCAGCCGTGAAGAACTCTTGTCGAAGCTCTTGGGCACCATGCAGGCCCCGATTGCACAATTTGTTCGCACCCTCAACGAAGTGCCGACCAAGTTCGTTCGCGGTCTGGCTGCGGTGCGCGACAAGCAGGCCGCCTGAGCGGTCTGACGACAACACGATCGACGATATTGTTTTTTTAATCTGAAGCACAATTGACAGGAGTAATACAAATGGCTGTTGCAAAAGCTGACATTCTGGACGCCATCGCCAACATGACCGTGCTTGAGCTGTCCGAGCTCATCAAGGAAATGGAAGAGAAATTCGGCGTTTCCGCCGCTGCCGCTGCGGTTGCCGTGGCTGCCCCCGCTGCCGGTGGTGCGGCCGCCGCTGCCGAAGAGCAGACCGAGTTCACCGTGATGCTGAATTCCGCTGGCGAGAAGAAAGTGGAAGTCATCAAGGTGGTGCGTGCAGCGACCGGCCTGGGCCTCAAGGAAGCCAAGGACCTGGTCGACGGCGCACCCAAGGCGGTGAAGGAAGGTATCGCCAAGGCCGATGCCGAAGCGCTGAAGAAGCAGTTGGAAGAAGCAGGCGCCGCTGTCGAAATCAAGTAAGTCAAAGCAATTTGGCGGCGCGTCTGCGTGCCGCCCGATTCCGGTGACGAATTTATTTCGGCCGTGCTGCGGGTCGATCCCGCAGCACACGCAAGCAGCACATACCCGGAACCCGGTTACGGCTTCCGGGCATTTGCTTTTTGCGTGTGCTACAAACTGAGCGGTTCCCGTCTGCCCGGAACCGCGCAACCCTGATCGTCAAGGAGATTTCATGGCTTACTCATTTACCGAGAAAAAACGTCTGCGCAAGAGCTTTGCCAAGCGCACGAACACCCTTCCGGTGCCTTTTCTTCTGGCGACCCAGCTTGAGTCCTATCGTGCTTTCCTGCAGGAAGGCCGCTCCATCGACCAGCGCCTGAATGAAGGACTGCAGGCGGCGTTTACCTCGATTTTCCCGATCGAGAGTCATTCCAAGAATGCGCGCCTCGAATATGTCAGCTATGTACTGGGCGAGCCGGTGTTCGACATCAAGGAATGCCAGCAGCGCGGCCTGACCTACTGTGCGCCGCTGCGCGCCAAGGTGCGCCTGGTGATCATGGACAAGGAAGCCTCCAAGCCGACCATCAAGGAGGTCAAGGAGCAGGAAGTCTACATGGGAGAAATCCCGCTGATGACACCGACCGGCTCCTTCGTCATCAACGGCACCGAGCGCGTCATCGTCTCCCAACTGCACCGCTCCCCTGGGGTGTTCTTCGAACATGATCGCGGCAAGACCCACAGCTCGGGCAAGCTGCTGTTCTCGGCGCGCGTGATTCCCTACCGTGGCTCCTGGCTGGATTTCGAATTCGATGCCAAGGACATCCTGTTCTTCCGCGTCGACCGTCGCCGCAAGATGCCGGTGACCATCCTGCTGAAGGCGCTGGGCTACACCCCCGAGAGCATTCTCGACGCCTTCTTCAGCAAGGACACCTTCTACATCAACAGCCAGGGTATCCAGTTTGAACTGGTTCCCGAGCGCCTGCGCGGCGAAATCGCCCGTTTCGACATCTGCGGCAAGGACGATCACGTCATCGTGCCGAAGGACAAGCGGATCACCGCCAAGCACATCCGCGAACTGGACGCCGCCGGCGTCAAGAAGTGGGCCGTTCCGGCGGAGTTCGTCACCGGCCGCGTGCTGTCGCACGACGTGGTCGACAAGAACACCGGCGAGCTGGTGGCGCGTGCCAACGACGAGATTACCGACGAGCTGCTGGTCAAACTGGCCGAAGCCGGTGTCGACAAGATCAATACCATCTACACCAACGATCTCGATCATGGCGGCTTCATCTCGCAGACCCTGCGCACTGATGACACCACCGACGAATATGCCGCCAAGGTGGCGATCTACCGCATGATGCGGCCGGGCGAGCCGCCCACCGAAGATGCGGTCAAGGCCCTGTTCGAGAACCTGTTCTTCAGCGAAGAGCGCTACGACCTGTCTGCCGTCGGCCGGATGAAGTTCAATCGCCGCATCGGTCGTGACGAATTGACCGGCTCCGGCACACTGTCGACCGAAGATGTCGTCGCGGTGATCAAGATCCTGGTCGAACTGCGCAATGGCCGTGGCGAAATCGATGACATCGACCACCTCGGCAACCGCCGCGTGCGCTCGGTTGGCGAGCTCGCCGAGAACCAGTTCCGTGCCGGTCTGGTGCGGGTCGAGCGTGCGGTGCGCGAGCGCCTGTCGCAAGCCGAGTCGGACAACCTGATGCCGCATGACCTGATCAACGCCAAGCCGGTGTCGGCGGCGATCAAGGAATTCTTCGGCTCCAGCCAGCTGAGCCAGTTCATGGACCAGACCAACCCGCTGTCCGAGATCACCCACAAGCGCCGCGTCTCGGCCCTCGGCCCGGGCGGCCTGACCCGCGAGCGCGCCGGCTTCGAGGTGCGCGACGTGCACCCGACCCACTACGGCCGCGTCTGCCCGATCGAAACGCCGGAAGGCCCGAACATCGGTCTGATCAACTCGCTTGCCTTGTTCGCCCGCACCAACTGGTACGGCTTCATCGAGACGCCGTACCGCAAGGTCGTCAACCACAAGGTCACCGACGAGATCGAATACCTCTCGGCGATCGAGGAAAGCAAATACGTGATCGCACAGGCCAACGCCGATCTCGATGCCAAGGGCAAGTTCAAGGACGAACTGGTGTCATGCCGCTACAAGAACGAATTCACGCTGTCGGCCCCCGACCGCATCGAGTACATGGATGTGGCGCCGGCGCAGATCGTGTCGGTGGCGGCTTCGCTGATCCCCTTCCTCGAGCACGATGACGCCAACCGTGCGCTGATGGGTTCGAACATGCAACGGCAGGCCGTGCCCTGTCTGCGTCCGGAGAAGCCCTTCGTCGGCACCGGTATCGAGCGCACCGCCGCGGTCGACTCGGGCACGGTGGTGACCGCGCATCGCGGCGGCATCGTCGACTATATCGACGCGGGCCGTATCGTGATCCGCGTTCACGACGAGGAAGCGCGAGCGGGCGAGGTCGGCGTGGATATCTATTCACTGATCAAGTACACGCGTTCCAACCAGAACACCAACATCAACCAGCGTCCGCTGGTGAAAGTGGGCGACGTGATCGCGCGCGGTGATGTCATCGCCGACGGCGCCTCGACCGACATGGGCGAGCTGGCGCTTGGCCAGAACATGCTGGTCGCGTTCATGCCGTGGAACGGCTACAACTTCGAGGACTCGATCCTGATCAACGAGAAGGTCGTTGCCGAAGACCGCTACACCTCGATCCACATCGAGGAACTGTCGGTGGTCGCGCGCGATACCAAGCTCGGACCGGAAGAGATCACCCGCGACATTTCCAACCTGGCCGAGCGCCAGTTGGCGCGCCTGGACGAGTCCGGCATCATTTCCATCGGCGCCGAAGTCGAAGCCGGTGACGTGCTGGTCGGCAAGGTCACGCCCAAGGGCGAAACCCAGCTGACCCCGGAAGAGAAACTGTTGCGTGCGATCTTCGGCGAGAAGGCCAGCGACGTGAAGGACACCAGCCTGAAGGTGCCGTCCGGCATGTCCGGCGTGGTCATCGACGTGCAGGTCTTCACCCGCGAGGGCATCGAGCGCGACAAGCGCGCGCAGTCGATCATCGACACCCAGCTGGCCGAATACCGCAAGGACATGACCGACCGCATGCGTATCGTCGAGGACGACACCTTCGCGCGTCTGGAAAAGCTGCTGCATCTCAAGGTAGCCAACGGCGGTCCGAAAAAGCTCGCCAAGGGCAGCAAGATCACCAAGGACTACCTGGAATCGATCAATCGCCACGACTGGTTCGATATCCGCCTGGCCGATGACGAGGCGAGCCGCCAGGTCGAGTCGCTGAAGGACAGCCTGACCCAGAAGCGCATCGAGTTCGACCTGATGTTCGAGGAGAAGAAGAAGAAGCTCACCGCCGGCGACGAACTGCCGCCCGGCGTGCAGAAGATGGTCAAGGTCTATCTGGCGGTCAAACGCCGGCTGCAGCCCGGCGACAAGATGGCCGGTCGTCACGGCAACAAGGGCGTGGTTTCGAAGATCGTGCCGATCGAGGACATGCCCTATATGGCGGATGGTCGCCCGGTCGATATCGTGCTCAACCCGCTCGGTGTGCCGTCACGGATGAACGTCGGGCAGATCCTGGAAACCCACCTCGGCTGGGCCGCCAAGGGGCTCGGCGAACGCATCGGTGAAATGCTGGCGGCATCGACCAAGAGCATGGTCAAGGACCTGCGCGGCTTCCTCAAGGACATCTACAACCGTTCCGGCAAGTCAGAGGATATCGACGGTTTCAGTGACGACGAAGTGATCGAGCTGGCGCGCAACCTGAAGAAGGGCGTTCCTTTCGCTTCGCCGGTGTTCGATGGGGCGTCGGAAGAAGAGATCCGCAGCATGCTGGCCCTGGCCGGTCTGCCCGAAGGGGGGCAGGTCACGCTGTATGACGGCCGCACCGGCGAAGCCTTCGATCGTCAGGTCACCGTGGGCTACAAGCACGTGCTGAAACTGCATCACCTGGTGGACGACAAGATGCATGCGCGTTCGACCGGTCCCTACAGCCTGGTCACGCAGCAGCCGCTCGGCGGCAAGGCGCAGTTCGGCGGCCAGCGCTTCGGCGAAATGGAAGTGTGGGCGCTGGAAGCCTATGGCGCCTCTTACGTGTTGCAGGAAATGTTGACCGTCAAGTCCGACGATGTGAATGGTCGTACCAAGGTGTACGAGAGCATCGTCAAGGGCGAGCACAAGATCGAGGCGGGCATGCCGGAGTCCTTCAACGTGCTGGTGAAGGAAATCCGCTCGCTGGGCATCGACATCGATCTGGAACGTTAGTAATTTAGGGGTGAGGACACAGCCATGAAAGCACTGTTGGATCTATTCAAGCAGGCCACCCACGAGGAAGAGTTCGACGCCATCAAGATTGGCCTGGCGTCGCCGGAGAAAATCCGCTCCTGGTCGTACGGCGAAGTGAAGAAGCCGGAAACGATCAACTATCGTACCTTCAAGCCCGAGCGCGACGGCCTGTTCTGCGCCAAGATTTTCGGTCCGGTCAAGGACTACGAATGTCTGTGCGGCAAATACAAGCGCCTCAAGCACCGCGGCGTGATCTGCGAAAAGTGCGGCGTCGAAGTCACGCTGTCCAAGGTGCGCCGCGAGCGCATGGGCCACATTGAACTGGCCTCGCCGGTTGCGCACATCTGGTTCCTGAAGTCATTGCCGTCACGTCTGGGCATGGTGCTCGACATGACGCTGCGTGACATCGAGCGCGTGCTGTATTTCGAGGGCTTCGTGGTGGTCGATCCGGGCATGACGCCGTTGAATCGTGGTCAGTTGCTGACCGAAGAGGACTACCTCGCCAAGCTGGAAGAGTACGGCGACGAATTCAAGGCGCTGATGGGCGCTGAAGGCGTGCGTGAACTGCTGCGCTCGCTCGACCTGCATGCCGAGGTCGAGACCCTGCGTGCCGAAATCACTCGCACCGGTTCCGACACCAAGCTGAAGAAGCTGTCGAAGCGCCTCAAGGTGCTCGAGGCCTTCCAGAAGTCGGGCATCAAGCCCGAGTGGATGGTCCTCGAAGTGCTGCCGGTGCTGCCGCCCGAACTGCGTCCGCTGGTGCCGCTGGATGGCGGTCGTTTCGCCACCTCCGACCTGAACGATCTGTACCGTCGCGTCATCAACCGCAACAACCGCCTCAAGCGCCTGCTCGAGCTGAAGGCTCCGGAAATCATCGTGCGCAATGAAAAGCGCATGCTGCAGGAAGCGGTGGACTCGCTGCTCGACAACGGCCGTCGCGGCAAGGCGATGACCGGTGCCAACAAGCGTCCGCTGAAGTCGCTGGCTGACATGATCAAGGGCAAGAGCGGCCGTTTCCGCCAGAACCTCTTGGGCAAGCGCGTCGACTACTCCGGCCGTTCCGTCATCGTAGTGGGCCCGGCGCTGAAATTGCACCAGTGCGGCCTGCCGAAGAAGATGGCGCTCGAACTGTTCAAGCCCTTCATCTTCAACCGCCTCGAAGTGCTGGGGCTGGCGACCACGATCAAGGCCGCTAAAAAAATGGTGGAAGACGAAGAACCGATCGTCTGGGATCTGCTGGAAGAGGTCATCCGCGAGCACCCGGTGATGCTGAACCGCGCGCCGACGCTGCACCGCCTGGGCATCCAGGCGTTCGAGCCGGTGCTGATCGAAGGCAAGGCGATCCAGTTGCATCCGCTGGTGTGCGCGGCGTTCAACGCCGACTTCGATGGCGACCAGATGGCCGTCCACGTGCCGCTGTCGCTGGAAGCCCAGGCCGAAGCCCGCACCCTGATGCTGGCGTCGAACAACGTGCTGTCGCCTGCCAACGGCGAACCGATCATCGTGCCGTCGCAGGACATCGTGCTCGGCCTGTATTACATGACGCGCGAGAAGGTCAATGCCAAGGGCGAAGGCATGATGTTCGCCGACGTGTCGGAAGCGCGCCGCGCCTACGACAACCGCGAGGCCGAACTGCATGCCCGCGTTACCGTACGTATCAAGGAAGTGACGCTGGACGAGGACAAGAAGCGTGTCGAAACGGTCAAGCGCGTGCAAACCACGCTCGGTCGCGCGCTGCTGTCGGAAATCCTGCCGCCCGGCCTGCCCTTCAGCTTCGTCGACAAGGCGCTGAAGAAAAAGGAAATCTCCAAGCTGATCAATGCCAGCTTCCGCCGTTGCGGCTTGCGCGAGACGGTAATCTTCGCCGACAAGCTGATGTATACCGGCTTCACCTTTGCCACCCGCGCAGGCATGTCGATCGCCATCAAGGACATGCTGATTCCGAAAGAAAAGGGCCAGATCCTTGGAGCGGCAGAGGCCGAGGTCAAGGAAATCGAAGCCCAATACACCTCGGGTCTGGTGACCCAGGGCGAGCGCTACAACAAGGTGGTCGACATCTGGGGCCGCGCTGGCGATGCCGTTGCCAAGGCGATGATGGGTCAGCTCGGTGGCGAAAAGGTCATCGACCGCGACGGCAAGGAGGTCACCCAGGAGTCGTTCAACGCCATCTACATGATGGCCGACTCGGGTGCCCGGGGTTCGGCTGCGCAGATCAGACAGCTGGCCGGCATGCGTGGCCTGATGGCCAAGCCGGATGGCTCGATCATCGAGACCCCGATCACGGCAAACTTCCGTGAAGGCCTCAACATGCTGCAGTACTTCATCTCCACCCACGGTGCCCGTAAGGGTCTGGCCGATACCGCGCTGAAGACCGCGAACTCGGGCTACCTGACCCGGCGCCTGGTCGATGTGACCCAGGATCTGGTGGTGACCGAGGATGATTGCGGCACCAAGAATGGTCTGGCCGTGAAGGCGCTGGTCGAGGGCGGCGAAGTCGTCGAGGCCCTGCGCGAGCGGATTCTCGGTCGCGTGGCGGCGAACGACATCGTCAATCCCGAAACCCAGGAGACCCTGTTCGAAGCCGGCACCCTGCTGAGCGAGGACGTGGTCGATACGATCGAGGCCCTGGGTATCGACGAGGTCAAGGTTCGCACCCCGCTGACCTGTGACACCCGTTATGGCCTGTGCGGCAAGTGCTACGGTCGCGACCTCGGCCGCGGCAGCATGGTCAACGTCGGCGAAGCTGTCGGCGTCATCGCCGCGCAATCGATTGGCGAACCCGGCACCCAGCTCACCATGCGGACCTTCCACATCGGCGGTGCTGCTTCGCGTGCGGCCGCTGCCAGCCAGCTCGAGGCCAAGTCCAACGGCACCATTCAGTACACCGCCACGATGCGCTATGTGACCAACGCCCGCAAGGAGCTGGTGGCGATCTCGCGCAGTGGCGAGTTGATCATCGCCGATGACAACGGCCGCGAGCGCGAACGTCACAAGGTGCCTTACGGTGCGACCGTGATGGTGTCGGATGGCGCCAAGGTCAAGGCAGGCGCCGTGCTGGCAACCTGGGATCCCCACACCCGTCCGATCATCACCGAATATGCCGGGCGTGTGCGCTTCGAGAACGTCGAGGAAGGGGTGACCGTCGCCAAGCAGCTGGACGACGTTACCGGCCTGTCGACGCTGGTCGTGATCGATCCCAAACGCAAGGCAAGCGGGACGACCAAGGGCGTGCGCCCCCAGGTCAAACTGCTGGACGAGGCGGGCAACGAGATCAAGATCGCCGGTACCGATACCCTGGTCAACATCACCTTCCAGATCGGTTCGATCATTACCGTGAAGGATGGTCAGGACGTGGCGGTTGGCGATGTGCTCGCCCGCATCCCGCAGGAAACCTCCAAGACCCGCGACATTACCGGCGGTTTGCCGCGCGTTGCCGAGCTGTTCGAGGCTCGTTCGCCCAAGGATGCCGGCGTGCTCGCCGAAGTCACTGGCACGGTCTCCTTCGGCAAGGACACCAAGGGCAAGCAGCGTCTGGTCATCACCGATCTCGACGGCGTGGCCCACGAGTACCTGATTCCCAAGGACAAGCACGTGACCGCCCACGATGGCCAGATCGTGCAGAAGGGTGAAATGATCGTCGACGGCCCGGTCGACCCGCATGACATCCTGCGCCTGCAGGGCGTGGAGGCGCTGGCGCGCTATATCACCGACGAGGTGCAGGACGTGTATCGTCTGCAGGGCGTGAAGATCAATGACAAGCACATCGAAGTGATCGTGCGGCAGATGCTGCGCCGCGTCAGTATCGTTGATCCGGGCGATGCTACCCTGATCCCGGGCGAGCAGATCGAGCGCTCGGAAGTGCTGCAGATCAACGACGAACTGGTTGCCCAAGGCAAGCAGCCTGCGGTCTACGATCCCGTGTTGCTGGGTATCACCAAGGCTTCGCTGTCGACGGACTCGTTCATTTCGGCGGCCTCCTTCCAAGATACCACCCGCGTTCTTACCGAAGCGGCGATCATGGGCAAGAAGGACGAATTGCGCGGACTCAAGGAAAACGTCATTGTCGGCCGGCTCATCCCTGCGGGAACCGGCCTGGCCTACCACAACACCCGTCGCCGTCAGGCTGCCGGAGTGGATATGGGGGCCGACCACTTCATCGAAGGAGGCGAGGAAAGCTCCGCCGAGAATCAGGAAGTGGCTTGACAGGGGGTACTGCCTCCCCTAGAATCACGCGTCTTTTTCCGGCCATCCTTGGTCGGGAGCCCTGATCATCGCCACGGGACGGCAACACGCCGTCCCGGTTGTTTTGATTTTGATTTGCTGAACCTATTTTTCTGGAAATTCAGACATGCCAACTATTAACCAGCTGATCCGCAATCCGCGCCAGGCGCCGGTGGAAAAAAGCAAAGTTCCGGCCCTGAAGGCCTGCCCGCAAAGACGTGGCGTATGCACTCGCGTGTACACCACCACGCCTAAAAAGCCGAACTCGGCGCTGCGTAAGGTCTGCAAGGTCAAGCTGACCAGCGGCTTCGAAGTCATCAGCTACATCGGCGGCGAGGGTCATAACCTGCAGGAGCACTCCGTGGTGCTGGTGCGTGGCGGTCGTGTCAAGGATTTGCCCGGTGTGCGCTATCACACTGTGCGTGGCAGCCTGGATACCGCGGGCGTCAAGGATCGTAAACAGTCCCGCTCCAAGTACGGCGCGAAGCGCCCGAAGAAGGCTTAACCGTATTTAATTGAGAGACTGAGGAAACCATGCCCCGTCGTCGCGAAGTCCCCAAACGTGAAATCCTGCCTGATCCGAAATTCGGGAATCAGGAAGTGTCCAAGTTCATGAACGTTGTCATGTCCAGCGGCAAGAAGTCGGTCGCCGAGCGCATCGTTTATGGCGCATTCGAGCAGATCACCAGCAAGTCCGGCAAGGATCCGCTGGAGGTTTTCAGCACCGCGCTGAACAACGCC